>JASFEC010000014.1:0-18639 GCA_050125045.1 Gammaproteobacteria bacterium
TCGCCCCGCCCCGTGCCCTCGGGGTACTGCTCGGCCCAGGTCGCCAGCTCCCGCAGCACGCGCTCATGGTCATTCTCGACCCGCTGGGTCGGCTGGAGGATGGCGCGGAGAGACACGTCCAGCCGCTGCTCCACCGTAAGCTCGTCACGCAGCAGCAGGCTCTGGAAGACGCGCCGGGCGGGGTCGGTCTGGCCGGCGGCCAGGTACGCCTGCGCCAGTGCCTCCAAAGCCTCGATGTCGTTCCGTTCGCGTACCGCGGCCTGGGCCTCGACGATCGCGTCGTGCCCTTCCGCCGCGCGGCGCAGCTGCTCCTCGTAGTCGTCCGGGTAACCGACGATCGCAGCGACCTGGCGGGCGTCGCCCAGGCGAGCATCCCCCGGCGCCGGGCGCAGCAACAAGGTCGTCGGCGTGCCGAGGAAGCCGAGCCCCTGCGCCGCGAGGAAGCTGGCATCCGGCTCGTCGTAGCCGAGAATTTCCAGCACCTGCCAGTCCGCCGTCAGTGCCGCGATCCCATCGGCCCCGGGATTCCGCAACAGCTCGTTGTCCAGCTTGATGCAGCCGGGGCACCAGTCGGGCTGGGTGATGACGACCATGATGTAGCTCTGGTCGGCGGCCGCCTCGCCGATTACCGGTTCGATCGTCTCCGGCGTCCACTCGGCGAAGCGCACGGCGGCGGAGGCGCTCGCGGAGCCGAGGCTGATAATGGCGGCAATGACAAGGATGCGCAGCACGGCGTTCCCCTCTGGTTTCGTTGCGGGCCTGCCTGAACAGACCTCGACCGCAGGATGGCGGTTCCCTGCCGGCGACGGCATGATGCCCGGATCCGCAGGACCATGGTTCCGGCCAGCGACGCATGATGCCAGAGAAAGACTCCCATGAAACCCGCCTGCTGCTGCTGAACAAGCCCTTCCGGGTCATGAGCCAGTTCAGCCCGTCGGACGGGCGGCGCACCCTCGCCGACTTCGTCGATGTCGCAGGCGTCTATCCGGCCGGACGGCTCGACTACGACAGCGAAGGCTTGCTGCTGCTGACCAATGACGGGATCCTGCAGGCTCGCCTCAGCCAGCCGCGACACGGGCAGTGGAAGACCTACTGGGTCCAGGTGGAGGGCGTGCCCGACGATACGGCGCTGGCGTGCCTCCGCCGTGGGGTTGCGCTCAAGGAAGGCATCACGCGGCCCGCGCGTGCCCGGCGCCTGGCGCCGCCGAAGCTCTGGCCTCGCGAACCGCCCATCCGGGTCCGCCGCCACATTCCGGACAGCTGGCTGGAGCTGGAGATCCGCGAGGGCAGGAACCGCCAGGTCCGCCGCATGACCGCAGCCGTGGGACACCCCACGCTGCGACTGGTTCGGGTCGGCGTCGGACCGTTCAGGCTCGAGGGGCTCGCGCCGGGCCAGTGGCGGGACGCTGACATCCCGCCGGAGTGGCTCAGCGACCGCGGACCTCGGCGATCCGCATCGCGAGCTCGAGGGCCTGCTCGTAGTTCAGCCGCGGATCGACCTGGGAGCGGTAGGCGCGCTCGAGATCGGTCTCGTTGAGCCCGCGGGCCCCGCCGATGCACTCGGTGACATCATCGCCCGTCAGCTCGAAATGCACGCCCCCCAGGTAGCTGCCCATCTCCTCGTGGATGCGGAAGGCCTGCTCCACCTCGGAGAGAATGCGATCGAAGCTGCGTGTCTTGATCCCGCTCGCGGTGGTCTCCGTGTTGCCGTGCATCGGGTCGCAGACCCACAGGACGGTCGAGCCCCTGGCCCGTACCGTCTCGATCATGCGCGGCAGGTGCTCGGCGATGTTGTCGGAACCGAAGCGGTGAATCAGGGTCAGGCGGCCGGGCTGGTCGTTCGGGTTCAGCGTGTCGATCAATGCCTCGAGCCACTCCGCCGACATGCCGGCACTGATCTTGACAGCCACCGGATTGGCGATGCCGCGGAAGTACTCCACGTGCGCGCCGTCGACCTGCGCAGTGCGCATCCCGATCCACGGGAAGTGAGTGGAGAGGTTGTACCAGCGGCCCCAGCGATGGATAAAACGCGTCTGGGCCTGCTCATAGAGCAGATGCAGCCCCTCGTGGGAGGTGTAGAAGTCGATGCGCCGCGTGCGGTGCACCGGCTGGCCGGAGACGAACTCGAAGAAGTCCATCGAGTCAGTGATGCTCTTGATGATGCGCTTGTAGGCCTGCTCGAACGGCGTGGCCTGGGCGAAGCCGATATCCCAGTACTCCGGGTGGCGCAGGTCGGCGAACCCGCCCTCCGCCAGCGCGCGCACGAAATTCAGGGTCAGCGCCGCACGGTGATAGCCCTCGAGCATCAACTCCGGGTCCGGCGCCCGGTCCGCGGCAGAGAAGGCGCTCCGGTTGACCAGGTCGCCCCGGTAGCTGGGCAACGTCAGGTCGCCACGGGTCTCGGTGTCGGCGGAACGCGGCTTCGCGTACTGGCCCGCCATCCGGCCCACGCGGATGACAGGCTTCTTCAGGCCGTGCAGGAGGACCACGCTGACCTGTAGCAGGATCTTCAGCTTGCGCGCGATCTGGTCGGAATTGCAGTCCCCGAAGTGCTCGGCGCAATCGCCGCCCTGGAGCAGGAAAGCCTCGCCCCGTTGCGCCCGGGCGATCTGCTTCCGCAGGGCTTCGACCTCCCAGGACACGACCAGCGGCGGCAGGCGCGAAAGGCGCTGGACCACTGCCTGCACGGCGGCCGGATCCGGGTATGCGGGCTGCTGGGTGGCCGGCCGGGACTGCCAGCTGTCCGGGCGCCAGTCGAGCTTGGCGGGTTCTGCGATCATGCGGCAATCCTAACGGTTTTATGTCGCAGCGCAAAAGACCAGCTGCGGTGCGGCACAGGTGGCGCCCCAAAGGCTGAGCCGCGATAATCGGGTCCTGTGTGAGCCTGCGCTTCGCCGCATGCTCTTTCATCATCGTGGGCCGGACCTGAACCGGCCCCGCCTGGAGACCAGCTAATGCATCGAGTTCTCGTTCTCGGGGCCGGCAAGATCGGGGCCCTGATTTCCGGCCTGCTGGCCGAATCAGGCGATTATCGGGTCGACCTCGCCGACGTGGACGGTGGCGCCGCCGAGGCGGTGGTCGCGGCCCATGGCCTGCCCCGGGTACGCGCCTTCGGTTTCGACGCCACCGACCGCGCCGCGCTCGAGGCGCACCTGGAGGCCAACCCCGCGGACGCGGTGATCTCCGGCCTGCCGTATTTCTGCAACGTGCCGGTGGCCGAGGCCTGCCGGGCGCACGGCATGCACTATTTCGACCTGACCGAGGACGTCGCGGTCACCGATCAGGTGCGCACGATCGCCGACGGTGCCACCACCGCCTTCGCTCCGCAGTGCGGCCTGGCGCCGGGTTTCGTCAGCATCGCTGCCAACGAGCTGGCGAAGCATTTCGAGGAACTGCGTACCGTGAAGCTCCGGGTCGGCGCCCTGCCCCAGCACCCCAACAACGTTCTGAAGTACTCGCTGACGTGGTCGACCGACGGCCTCATCAACGAGTACGGCAACATGTGCGAAGCGGTGGAAGACAGCGAGGTCATCCGGGTCCTGCCGCTGGAGGGGCTCGAGGAGATCGAGATCGACGGCACCAAGTACGAGGCCTTCAACACCTCCGGTGGGCTCGGCTCCCTGGGCGACTCCTGGCGCGGCCGGGTGCGCAAAATGAACTACAAGACGATGCGCTACCCCGGCCATTGCAACCAGATGCGGCTGCTGATGAACGGCCTGAAGCTCAACCAGGACCGGGACACGCTGAAGCGCATCCTCGAGAACGCGGTGCCGCGCACGCTCCAGGACGTTGTGATCGTCTATGTCTCGGTGGTGGGCAAGCAGGACGGCGAGCTGCGTGAGGAGAATTACGTCAACAAGATTTACCCGCAGGTCATCGCCGGAAGGCTGTGGTCTGCCATCCAGGTCACGACGGCGGCCGGCGTATGCGCGGTTGCCGACCTGGTGCTCAGCAACCCCGGGGAACATCGGGGATTCGTCACCCAGGAGAGTTTCCAGCTGAAGCACGTGCTCGACAACCGTTTCGGGCGTTACTACGCACATGGCGGCACCTACGAGGTGTCGGCCCGCATGATCGCGACTGGGGCCGTTGGCCACCAGCGCGCAAAGGGAGACTGAAGATGCACGAGATCCTGAACAGCCTCGGCCTGGGGGACGAGAACTCCGGCGCCTGGGCGGGCGGCCGCGAGCTTCCCGGCCGCGGCGTGAAGATTGATTCCTACAACCCCGCCACGGGCGAGCGGATTGCCAGCGTGCGTACGGCCTCGCCGGAAGAGTACGAGGAAATCATCAGCTCGGCCCGCGAAGCCTTCCACCTCTGGCGCGCCATGCCGGCGCCGCACCGCGGCGAGGCCGTGCGCCTCTGCGCCGAGGCCCTGCGCCGGCACAAGGACGCGCTCGGCAGCCTGGTCAGCCTGGAGATGGGCAAGATCAAGGCGGAAGGCGACGGCGAGGTGCAGGAGATGATCGACATCGCCGACTTCGCCGTCGGCCAGTCGCGCATGCTGTACGGCCGCACCATGCACTCCGAGCGCCCCGGCCACCGGATGTACGAGCAGTGGCATCCGCTGGGCGTGGTCGGCATCATCAGCGCCTTCAACTTCCCCGTAGCGGTCTGGAGCTGGAACGCCTTCATCGCCGCGGTATGCGGCGACGTCTGCGTCTGGAAGCCCTCGCCCAAGGCGCCGCTGTGCGCCATCGCCGTGCAGAAGATTTGCAACGAGGCCCTGAGCGCCAACGACTTCCCGCCGATCTTCAACCTCTTCGTCGAAGGCGAAGTAGCCATGGCCGAGGCGTTCGTCGACGATCACCGCGTCGACCTGGTCTCTTTCACCGGCTCCACGGCCATTGGTCGCAAGGTGGGCGAGCGCGTGGCGGCGCGTATGGGCCGCTCGCTGCTGGAACTCGGCGGCAATAACGCGATCATCGTCGACGAGAAGGCCAATCTCGAGCTGGCCGTGCCCGCGATCGTGTTCGGCGCGGTCGGCACTGCCGGCCAGCGCTGCACGACTACCCGCCGCGTGCTGGTTCACTACAAGTTGTTCGACGAGCTGGCCCATCGCCTGACGCATGCCTACGAGCAGGTCAAGGTGGGTGATCCGCTTGATCCCGCCACGCTGATGGGACCGCTGATCGACAGCACGGCGGTAGTCCACTACGAGCGTGCCCTCGAGCGCGTGATCGCCCGCGGCGGCCGCGTGCTCACAGGCGGCCACGTCATCGAAAGCACGGGCCACTTCGTGCAGCCGACCATCGTGAAGGCCAGCAACGAATGGGACGTGGTGCAGGAAGAAACCTTCGCGCCGATCCTCTACCTGATTCCCTACCACCATTTCGACGAGGCGATCGCGCTCAACAACTCGGTGCGGCAGGGGCTGTCGGCGGCCATCTTCACCGACGACCTGCAGGCCGCGGAGCGCTTCCTCTCTGCCACCGGCAGTGACTGCGGGATCGCAAACGTCAACATCGGCACGTCGGGCGCCGAGATTGGCGGCGCGTTCGGCGGCGAGAAGGAGACCGGAGGCGGTCGGGAGGCCGGCTCCGACGCGTGGCGGGCCTACATGCGGCGCCAGACCAACACCATCAACTTCAGCCACGAGCTCCCGCTCGCGCAGGGAATCAAGTTCGACCTGGACTGATCAGCGGTCGGTGCGCTCGAACCGGTTGAGACCCCGGTTCTTGCGCACGTGGTCCCAGGGGAAAACCTGCCCGCTCATGGCGATCCAGACGCCGGGCGGGCAGGTCTGCACCGCCGCCACCGCCATGCCGATATTGAACACGGCGTCGGAGGCCTGGAAGCGCGCCGGGCTCAGCGCGCCCGTCATCACGATGGTCTTGCCGGGCACGGCCGCGAGGACCCCGGCAGTCTCGACCATGGTGTCGGTTCCGTGGGTCACGATGACCCGGGACTCCTCGCGAACCTCGACGGCGGCCCGGATGGCGGCGCGGTCCGCGTCGCCCAGCTGCAGGCTGTCCTTGCGCATCAGCGGCACGACCTCGAAATCGAAGGTCACGCCGCCCTCGCGCAGGATCTTGCCGACGACAGTCTCACCGACCTCGAACCGGCTCATGTCGTCGAAATAGACCTTGTCGATGGTGCCGCCGGTGGTGAGGACGACGATCCGGTTGTCTGCCATGTCGCTGCCTGCGGCCATAGGGCCGGGAAGTATATCGCCGCCCCGGCCACGTGTGTGGCACGGACTCCGGGCAGTGGTTAACATGGCTGCATGAAGACTTTTCGCGCCCTGCTCGTCTGCCTGCTGTCCCTGGTTGCGCTCGCTGCCGTCAGCCAGGTCGATGAAGGCGGACGGTCGCAGGATGCCGGCGGGCGGGCGGTGCTGCTGGAGATCATGGGGCCCATAGGGCCCGCCACCAGCGACTACGTGGTGCGCGGGATCCGCGAGGCCGCCGAGGAGCAGGCCCGGCTGATCATCATCCAGATGGACACGCCCGGCGGGCTCGACAGCGCCATGCGCGACATCATCAAGGCCATCTTGAACTCGCCGGTGCCGGTAGTGACGTGGGTGGCGCCGAGCGGCTCGCGGGCCGCCAGCGCCGGCACCTATATCCTCTATGCCAGCCACGTCGCAGCCATGGCGCCCGCGACGAACCTCGGCGCCGCCACCCCCGTGCCGGTCGGCGGCGGCCAGCAGCCCTCGCCTCCGGCGGAAGCGCCGGCCCCGCCGGAAGACGGCGCCGCCGACGAGTCGACGGGCGAAACGCCGCCAGTCAAAGGGGGTCCCGAGGCCAAGGCGGTCAACGACGCGGTCGCTTACATCCGGAGCCTGGCCGAGCGCCGCGGCCGCAATGCGGACTGGGCCGAGAAAGCGGTACGCGAATCGGCCAGCATGACGGCAGAGCGGGCGGTGGAAGAGAACGTCATCGACCTGGTCGCCGCGGACATGGGCCAGCTGCTGGCGGCCCTGGACGGCCGTGAAGTCTCCACCGACCTGGGCACGATCGAGCTCGCTACCAGCGGCCTGGCGGTGGAGCGGCTGGCGCCCGACTGGCGGACCGAGCTGCTGGCCGTCATCACCAGCCCGACAGTCGCGTACATGCTGCTGCTCGCCGGCATCTACGGCCTGATCTTCGAAGGTTACAACCCGGGCGCCATCCTGCCCGGCGTCGTCGGCGCGATCTGCCTGTTGCTGGCCTTGTACGCCTTCCAGGTATTGCCGGTGAACTACGCCGGTCTTGCGCTGATCGTTCTCGGGGTGCTGTTGATGATCGGGGAGATTTTCGTCCCGAGTTTCGGCGCGCTCGGCATCGGCGGCATCATCGCCTTTGTCGCCGGCTCGATCATCCTCATGGACACCGATGTGCCCGGCTACGGCGTACCGATGGCACTGATCGGCTCCATCGCGCTGCTCGGCGGCAGCGCCGTGATGGCCATCATCTGGTTTGCCGTGCGCGCCCGAAACCGCCCCATCGTGAGCGGACGGGAGGAGATGCTGGGCGCCCCGGCAGTGGCCCTCGCAGATTTCACCGGCACGGGACAGGTGCGGGTCCATGGCGAGATCTGGAACGCTCATGCCGCGCAGCCGGTTGCTCGCGGGGCCGTGCTGCGCGTCACCGGACTGAAAGGGCTGGTCCTGGAAGTCGAGCCCGATCCAACCAAGGAGAACTGAAATGTTGGAGTACTTCGGCACCCTGCTCGTTGCTGGTATCGCGCTGGTGCTGCTCAGCGCGATCAAGATCCTCAAGGAATACGAGCGCGGCGTGATTTTCCAGCTGGGCCGGTTCTACAAAGTGAAGGGGCCGGGCCTGATCATTGTCATCCCGGTCATCCAGCAGATGGTCAAGACCGACCTGCGCATCGTCGTCATGGACGTGCCCACCCAGGACGTGATCTCCAAGGACAACGTCTCGGTCAAGGTCAACGCGGTGGTTTACTTCCGCATTGTCGACCCGGAGCGCGCGATCATCCAGGTCGAGAACGTCTATGAAGCCACCAGCCAGGTGGCGCAAACCACCCTGCGGTCGGTGCTCGGGCAGCACGACCTCGACGAGATGCTGTCGGAGCGCGACAAGCTCAACTCGGACATCCAGGGCATCCTGGACCAGCAGACCGACACCTGGGGCATCAAGGTCACGAACGTGGAGATCAAGCACGTCGACCTGGAACAGAGCATGATCCGGGCCATCGCGCAGCAGGCGGAGGCCGAACGCTCCAGGCGCGCCAAGGTCATCCACGCGGAGGGCGAGAAGCAGGCCTCGCAGATGCTCCTGGAGGCGGCGCAGATGCTCGCGCGCGAGCCCCAGGCGATGCAGCTGCGATATTTGCAGACCCTGAACCAGGTGGCCAGTGAGAAGACCAACACCATCGTCTTCCCGCTGCCGCTGGACCTCGTCAAGCCGCTGCTCGAGCGGAGGCCGGCGCCGTCCGGCGGCGAGGGTACGGACGGATCCTGAGGGTCCCGCCTCAGGCCTGCTCCAGCCAGGACACTGACAGCGCACCTGGCCCGATCCGGGCTCCGGCGCTGGCGCTCATGACGGCCAGGTTCAAGTCGAGACGCGCGCTGGCCGCAGCGGACTCGAGTTCCTGGTAGGCCGACGTCTGGCGGATCACCCGCGGATCGCCACCAAAGCTCAGCACGAGCGCGGGAGTGCCTAGCCCGCGGTCGACGGCCGCCTGGGCCAGGCCAAGCGCCGCGGCGCAGGCCGCTTCGAAGCCGCGTCGCCGGGCGATCACCCGCTGCCTGCCGGGGGTGACTTCGATGACCGGCCTCAGGCCCGCCATCACTCCCAGCAGGTGCTCGCCCCGCCTGATCCCGCCGCCCTGGCCGTCCAGGCCCCGCCGCCGCAGGTACCAGGGATCACCGGCCACCAGCACGCAGCGCAGCCGCGCCAGGTCGTCGCGCAAGGCGCCACGGATCTTCTCGAAACCCAGGTTCCCTGCCTCCCGCAACTGGACGGCGCGGGCCAGCGCGATGCCCTCGCCGGCGGCCAGCGATCGGCTGTCCAGCACCCGCAGGGCAAAACTCCCCGCATGGTCTGCCGCCTCACGGCGCTCCCGGTAAGCCTGCAGGATGCTGTAGGAGGCCTCGGTCGCGTGCGCGTGCATGGCGCTGAACTGGTCCGCCGCCGTGAGCACCAGCACGCGGTCGTAGTCCAGCACGAGCTCCTGCAGGAAGATATCCCGGATGACCGCGGGGCTGGCGGCGTTGAGCCGCGCCGGCATGGAGCGGTCGGCGATGAATCGACGGTAGAGCATCATGGTCTGCTCGGGATCCCGCTCGTCGATCCAGGTGCGGCCGCCGAGCTCCAGCACGTTCGGCAGGACCCGCACCCCATGCCGTTCCAGGAAGGCGTCGGGCAGGTCACAGGTCGCGTCGACGACGAAACCAATGCGCATCAGCAGCTGCAGCAGGCGGCCATGCGGCGATTGTCACGGCCCTGCCGGGCAGGCGTCAACGGGCGGTCCGCAGCCCCGCCTGAAGCTCCCGGCAAGTCTGCCATTGCGCCTCCAGGCGGGCGTGGGACACCTTCTCCCGCACACCCAGCTGCTGCGCGAACAACTGGACCCGGTACTCCTCCACCATCCAGCGATATCGCGCAAAGGCCGCGGCTGCCTCGGCCGAGGCCCATTGGATGCCGCCCTGCCCCGCGAGGCGCTCGCGGTGCGGTTTCAGCTCCAGCACCTGGCGCGCCTCGCCCTTGCCGAGCGCGAGGCGCTCGACCCGCATGAGCACCGCCCGCAGGTAGCGTGGCAACTCCGCCAGTCGCGCGGGGGGTGTCGTCGCCAGGAAGCCGGGGCAGACGAGCGCGTCGAGCTGGGCCTCGATATCAGCCGCGGCCTCGCGCGCGCCGGGTCCCGTCAGTCCCTGCGCCAGGCGCCGGCGGCACTCGTCCTGCAGTTCAAGCGTCTCGCCCGCCAGGCTCATCAGCTGCTCGGCCTCGGGCATGATCTGCGCCCGGCCCCGGTCGAGGCACTGCCGCAGGCCCGCATCGTCCCTGGGCAACGCGGTGCCCGACGGCAGAAAAACGCGGTTGAAGGCCGCGGCGACGAGATCCGCCGCCAGGTCCTTGCCCCGGGCAAGGTCCCGCCCGCGCAGAATCAGCCGCCGGTCGGCACGGGCCCGCTTCAGGAGCGCCCGGTGCTGCTGCGGCAGGGCCAGCAGGAGCAGGCGCAGCACACCCTCGCGGTGCGCCGCCGCGGCTGCCGCCGCCGTCGGATACAGGCGGCACGACACGGCCGCACCGTCGTCGTGAACCGCCGGGAACAGCCGCTGCACGGTCGCGCCCCGACGCACCTCGACTTCCTCGGGCATCGGGCCGAAGTCCCAGCGCCGGAACCCGGTGCCGGACCAGCTGCCCGCCTCGGCGCCACCACCGGCGACCGGTCCCGAGCCCGTGCCGAAGCGCCGCTTGAGGTCAGCCAGTTCCCGCGATGCCCCCAACACGTTGCCGTCGGCATCGACCACCTCCACCCGGAACCGCAGCCAGGGCTCCAGTTCGAGGTCGCGCCACGTCTCCGGCGCGACTTCCAGTCCCGCCTCCCGGCGCAGAGCTTCCGCCAGCGCCGCCCGCAATAGGCCATGCCCGGGATGCAACATGGCGCGGCAGGCGCGGGCGTGGTCCGGAACGGGCACAATGCGCCGCCGCGCGGCCTTGGGCAACGCGCGCAGCATGGCAATGATCTTGTCCTCGAGCCAGCCCGGCACGAGCCAGTCCAGCTTGGCTTCCTCGACCATCGCCAGCAGGTGTTGCGGCACCTGCACGGTGACCCCGTCGTCGTCGGCCGCCGGGTCGAAGCAATACCGCAGCGGCAACCGGTTGTCACCGATCGCCAGCGTATCGGGATAATCCTGCGGCTCCGGCAGCGGGGCGCCGCTCAACAGGTCTTCCAGTCGCATATGGAGCAGTCCGGGCTCCTTCTGCTCGGCCTTCTTGCGCCATCGCTCGAATGCCGGTGCGGAGCTGATCGCCTCCGGCACGCGTCCTGCGTAAAACGCGACGATGGCCGGCTCGCCGGCCAGCAGCTCGCGTCGCCGCAGCTTGGCCTCCATTACCAGCACGTCCCCGCGCAGCCGCCGGTTGGCGGCCAGGAATTTGCCCCGCGTGCGGATGGCGCCCGCCGCCAGGGCATCGCGCAGGAACACTTCGCGCGCCCCGGCGGGATCGACGCGAGCAAAGTCGACCCGCCGGTTGGCGGCCAGCACGAGACCGTAGAGCGAGACCTGCTCGCGGGCGGCGACGAAGCCGCGGCCTTCCTGCCAGTGGGGATCGGACCAGCTGCGCCGGACCAGGTGGGCGCCCGCCGCTTCGATCCAGGCGGGCTCGACGGCCGCTGCCGTCCGGCCCCACACGCGGCCGGTCTCGACCAGTGCTGCGGACACGATCCAGCGCGGGGGCTTGCTCGCGAGGCTGGAATCGGGGAAGAGGCGGAAGCGCAGATTGCGTGGCCCCCGGTACTCGCCGGCCTCTTCCAGCCGCCCGATGTGAGAGAGCATGCCGCTGAGGATGGCGCGGTGGATCGACGTGTAGTCAGCCGGTATCTCGTTGCGGCGCAGGCCCATCTGGCCCGCAAGCTCGAGCAACTGCCGGTGCACGTCCTGCCACTCCCTCAACCGCAGGAACGACAGGAAATGCTCGCGTGCCCAGCGCCGCTGGGCGCTGCCGGAGTCATGCCGGCGGCGTTCCTGCCAGGCCTCCCACAGCCGCACGAAGCCGAGAAAATCGGAGCGCGCCTCGCGGAACAACGCGTGCTTTTCGTCTGCGCTCGCGGCCGCATCCGCGGGGCGCTCGCGTGGGTCCTGGATGGACAATCCTGCTGTGATGACCAGCATTTCGCTCAGGCAGCCCAGCCGCGCGGCTTCCAGCAGCATCCGGCCCAGCCGCGGATCGACGGGGAGCCGCGCCAGCCGCCGGCCCAGCCGGGTCACGCGCCGGCGCTCATCGACCGCCCCGAGCTCGCGCAGCAGCCGGTAGCCGTCATTGATGAAGCGCCGATCCGGCGGATCGAGGAAGGGGAACTCGTCGATTTCACCCAGTCCCAGCGTCTCCATCTGCAGGATCACGCTGGCCAGGTTGGTGCGCCGGATTTCCGGGTCGGTGTACTGCGGCCGAGCGTCGTGGTCGTCCTCGGCGAAGAGGCGAATGCAGACGCCTTCGGCCTCGCGACCACACCGCCCGCGGCGCTGCCGGGCACTGGCCCGGGAAATCGGTTCCACCTGCAGCCGCTGGATCTTGGCGCGGTAGCTGTAACGGCTGATGCGCGCCAGCCCCGAATCAACCACCGAGCGGATTCCCGGCACCGTCAGGGACGTCTCGGCGACGTTCGTTGCCAGCACGATGCGACGCCGCCCATGCGGCTGGAACACCTTGTCCTGCTCGGCCGCTGAGAGGCGGCCGTAGAGGGGCAAGACTTCGGCGTGCGGCGGATGATGCTTTCGCAGCGCCTCCGCGGTCTCGCGAATCTCCCGCTCGCCGGGGAGAAAGACCAGGATATCGCCGGCCACACCGCCCTGTTCCGGCGTGGCGCAGAGCTCGTCGACGGCCGCGAGCACGCCGTCCTGGATGCGGCCTTCCTCGGGCTCGGCCGGCGGACGATAGCGGACCTCGACCGGGAAAGTCGTGCCGCCGACCTCGATCACGGGTGCGCCACCGAAATGGTCCGCGAAGCGTTGCGGTTCGATCGTGGCGGAGGTGATGACGACCCTGAGGTCCGGACGCCGGGGCAGCACCTGCCGCAGGTAGCCGAGCAGGAAGTCGATATTGAGGCTGCGCTCGTGGGCCTCGTCGATGATCAGCGTGTCATAGCGACGCAGCAGCGGATCGCCCCGGAGTTCCGCCAGCAGGATGCCATCGGTCATCAGCTTGACCCGGCAGCCGGGTCCGGTCTTGTCGTTGAAGCGGACCTTCCACCCGACCAGGGCCGCTCCGGCCGGGCCGAGTTCCGCCGCGATCCGGGCGGCCACGGACCGGGCCGCAATGCGGCGCGGCTGGGTGTGACCGATAATCCCCCCGCGGCCCCGCCCCGCGGCAAGGCAGATCTTGGGCAGCTGCGTCGTCTTGCCGGATCCCGTCGCCCCGCAAACCACCACGACCTGGTGCGAATCGAGCGCGGCGGCGATGCGCTCCCGCTCCCGCGAAACCGGCAGCTCGGCGGGGAACTCCAGTCGCGGCGCCGGCGCCTCCGCGCCGGTCTCAACGCCCAGCTTCGGCCTCCTTGACCTCCGCCCAGAGGCGCTCGAGGACGTCGCCGCCCACGTCCTCGGCCCGACGCCCCTGCTCGGCCAGACGCGCTTCCAGAGCCCGGAAGCGCTGCTCGAACTTGAGCGTCGCGCGCCGCAGCGCGCCCTCGGCGTCGATCTCCAGGTGCCGCGCCAGGTTGGTCAGCGTGAACAGCAGGTCACCGAGCTCCTCCTCGGCGGCCTCGGGAGCGCTTGCCGCGTCGGCCAGCGCCTGGGCGAGCTCCACCCGTTCCTCGTCCACCTTGGCCAGCACGCCGGCGGCGTCCGGCCAGTCGAAGCCTGTCCGTGCTGCCCGCCGTCCCAGCTTCTGGGCTCGCGCCAGCGCCGGCAGGCCCAGCGGCACATCGTCCAGGGCTCCCTGGCGCCGGGCCGCCCGCTCGCGGGCCTTGTGCGCCTCCCAGGCCTCGGTCTGAGCGGCAGCGTCGCTCACGCGGGCCGTGCCGAAGACGTGCGGGTGGCGGCGCCGCATCTTCGTCGCCAGCCCGGCGGCGACCGACTCGAAGTCGAACGCCCCGCGCTCCTCGGCCATGCGCGCGTGGAACACGACCTGGAACAGCAGGTCCCCCAGCTCCTCGCGCAATGCTGCGAGATCCCCGCGCTCGATCGCGTCCGCAACCTCGTAAGCTTCCTCCAGGGTATAGGGCGCGATGGTCGAGAAATCCTGCTCGCGGTCCCAGGGGCAGCCGTGCTCCGGATCGCGCAACCGGGCCATCACCTGGAGCAGATCGTCCATCGCCTTCATGCGGCGTACTCCTGCAGGATATCGCGGAAATTCACCAGCATCGCGGCCGTGGCGCCCCAGATCAGGTGCTCGCCCCAGGGCATCTCGAAGAACGGCAGCCTGACTCCCATGAAGCGCTTGTGGCGCAGCTGCATGCTGCCCGGGTCGAGCAGCACGTCCAGCGGCACCTCGAAGGCCTCGCTGACCTCCTTGGCATCCGGCCGCGGCTGGAATGCCGGCGCGACGAAACCGACGACCGGCGTCACCGAGTAGCCCGTGATGGTCATGTAGTTCGGCAGGTAGCCCGCCACGTCCACCAGGCCGGCCGCCAGGCCCACCTCTTCCTCGGACTCTCGCAGGGCCGCCGCCAGCGGACCGGGGTCGCCGGGATCAAGCCGCCCCCCGGGGAAGCTGACCTGGCCCGCATGATGGCGGAGGTCCGGCGCACGCACCGTGAACAGCACGGTCAGCCCCTCGGCACGCTCGACGATGGGGACCAGCACCGCGGCCGGCACGAGCCGGCGCGGCCGCAGGCGCTCCAGCGCGGGCGGGAGGTCGCCGGGCACGCCCGGGATGCGGTA
Source organism: Gammaproteobacteria bacterium (assembly GCA_050125045.1). Lineage (GTDB taxonomy): Bacteria > Pseudomonadota > Gammaproteobacteria > Steroidobacterales > XN24 > XN24. The sequence continues at coordinate 14,498 of JASFEC010000014.1, forward strand.
TTGCTCGGGCGGTGCCGGGCACGTGCCGGCAAAGCACCGGGCGATGAGGTCTCTCACTTGCGGATGCCGCCCTCCGTCAGGCCCGCCGGGTCGAGCAGCCGGGCCAGTTCCTCCTCGCCCAGGTCGGTCATTTCCAGCGCTACCTCGCGGATCGGGCGGCCCTCGGCGTAGGCCTTTTTCGCGGTGGCGGCCCCCAGCTCGTAGCCGATCACCGGGTTGAGCGCCGTCACGAGGATCGGGTTGCGCTCCAGGGCCGCCCGGAGGTTGTCCTCGTTGACCCTAAAACCCGCGATAGCGCTGTCCGCCAGCACGCGGGACACGGCGGCCAGCAGGCTCACGCTGTCCAGCAGGCGATCCGCGACGACCGGCAGCATGACGTTGAGCTGGAAGCTGCCGGACTGCCCGGCGACCGTGATGGTGGCGTCGTTGCCGATAACCTGGGCCGCCACCATGGCCGTGGCTTCAGGGATCACCGGGTTCACCTTGCCGGGCATGATGCTCGAGCCCGGCTGCAGAGCCGGCAGGGCGATCTCGCCGAGACCGGCCAGGGGCCCGCTGTTCATCCAGCGGAGGTCGTTGGCGATCTTCATCAGGCTGACCGCGACGGTCTTGAGCTGGCCCGACAGCTCGACCGCCGTGTCCTGGCAGCTCAGGCTCTCGAAATAGTCGTCGCTCGGTCGGAACTCGAGGCCGGTGCGGCCGGCGAGCTGGGCCGCGAACCGCGCGCCGAACTCGGGATGTGCGTTGATACCCGTGCCGACCGCCGTGCCGCCCTGGGCGAGGCGCGTCAGCCGCGGCATGCTCGTCCGCACCCGCGCGATTCCCGCGCGGACCTGGCTGGCCCAGGCGCCCAGTTCCTGGTCGAGTCGCACCGGCATGGCGTCCATCAGGTGCGTGCGGCCGGTTTTCACGATCTCGGCGCAGTCGCGCGCCTTCGCCTCGATGGTACCGGCCAGGTGCTCGAGCGCAGGCACGAGTTCGTTCTCCACCGCCAGTGCGGCGCTGACGTGGATCGCCGTCGGGATCACGTCGTTGCTGCTCTGGCCCATGTTGACGTGGTCGTTGGGATGCACGGGCGCGCCGGCACGCTGCGTTGCCAGGGAAGCGATGACCTCGTTCGCGTTCATGTTGGTGCTGGTGCCGGAGCCAGTCTGGAACACGTCGACCGGGAACTGGGCGTCGTGATGGCCCGCAGCGACCTCTTCCGCCGCCTGCCTGATCGCACTGGCGATCGAGGCCTCCAACAGGCCCAGCTCCTCGTTGGCGCCGGCCGCCGCCCACTTCACGAGGCCCACGGCCGCGATGAACCTGGAAGGCATCGGCCGACCGCTGATGGGGAAGTTCTGCACCGCCCGCTGGGTCTGTGCGCCCCACAGCGCGTCCACGGGGACGCTGAGCTCGCCCATGCTGTCTTTCTCGATCCGGTAATCCTGCGCGCCCATGCGCCCTCCAGCTTAATGTATTAGATAAATAAATCTGATCAAGATATTGTTTTTAAATACTATTACATGCCCTCGTCTGGCCGGCCCCGGGGCCGGTTCAGGGAGCGCCGAAGCATGCGGTATGATTGCGCAATCCTATCATCTTCGGCGCCACTCCCATGCAAGTTCACCCCCTCACGGCGGTCTCGCCCGTTGACGGACGGTACACCGGTAAGGCGGCCCCGCTCCGCCCGGTTTTCAGCGAATACGGCCTGATCCGCTACCGCGTCGCCGTCGAGGCCCGCTGGCTGATGACCCTGTCCAGGGAGCAGGGCATCATCGAACTCGAGCCGGTCGAGGGCGAGGCGGCGGAGGTTCTCGACGCCCTGGCCGGTGGTCTCGGCCTGGAACAGGCGATCGAGGTCAAGACGATCGAGGGCACGACCAACCATGACGTGAAGGCCGTGGAGTATTTCCTGAAGCAACAGCTGGCGCCGGTCGATCCGAATGGCCGGCTGCGCGAGTTCGTGCACTTCGCCTGCACCTCCGAGGACATCAACAACCTTGCGTACGCGCTGATGCTGCGCGACGCCCGCGACGAGGTGCTTGCTCCCGAGCTCCGCCGCCTGGGGTTCCGGCTCGGCGAGCTGGCGGAGCGTTATGCGGACCTGGCGATGCTGTCCCGTACCCACGGGCAGGCCGCCTCGCCCACGACCCTGGGCAAGGAGATCGCCAACCTCGCGTGGCGCCTGCGCCGCCAGAAAGAGGGATTCGTCGCGGTCGAAATCCTCGGCAAGCTCAACGGTGCCGTCGGCAACTACAACGCGCACCTGGCCGCTTACCCCGACGTCGACTGGCCCGCGGTGGCCCGCGACTTCGTCGAGTCGCTCGGGCTTGGCTTCAACCCCTATACGACGCAGATCGAGCCGCACGACTGGATCGCCGAGTACTGCCACGCGCTGCTTCGCTGCAACACCGTCCTGCTCGACCTGTGCCGGGACTTCTGGGGCTATATCTCGCTCGGCTATTTCAAGCAGAAGGCCGTGGCGGGCGAGATCGGTTCCTCCACCATGCCGCACAAGGTGAACCCGATCGATTTCGAGAACGCCGAGGGCAACCTCGGTATCGCCAACGCTTTGCTCGAGCATTTCGCCACCAAGCTGCCGGTTTCCCGCTGGCAGCGTGACCTCACGGACTCGACCGTGCTGCGCAATATCGGCGTTGCCTTGGCACATACGCTGATCGCCTGCGCCTCCGTATTGAAAGGCCTGGAGCGGGTGGAAGCGGACCCCGAGCGGCTGGCGGCCGACCTCGACGCGAACTGGGAGGTGCTCGGCGAGGCCGTCCAGACCGTCATGCGCCGGCACGGCCTGGAGAACCCCTACGAGCAATTGAAGGAACTGACCCGCGGGCGTCGCATCGACGCGGCCCGGCTCCGCCAGTTCATCGAGGGCCTCGAACTGCCGACCGACGCCAAGCAGCATCTCCTCGAGCTGACACCCGGCACCTACACGGGCCATGCGGCAGTCCTTGCCCGGGAGCTCTAGCCCGCGATGAACACTTCTGCTGCAGGACCGGCCGAACTCATCGTGCGTCTCGCCGACTGGGCGCAGGACGAGCCCGGCATACGCGCCGTCCGGACCCGCGTCTTTGTCGAGGAACAGTCTGTCAGCGAGGAAGAGGAGTGGGACGGGCTGGACCCCGATTGCCGGCACGTCGTGGCGGAGACCGCCGGCGAGGGCATCGTCGCTACGGGCCGGCTCCATCCTTCCGGCAAGATCGGGCGCATGGCCGTACTGCCCGCCTGGCGAGGCCGCGGTGTCGGCGGCATGATCCTGCGGCACCTGCTGGAGGCGGCCCGCGGCGAGGGTCTCGAAGCGGTCTACCTGCACGCCCAGGTCGCCGTGCTGGGGTTCTATGGGCGGTTCAGCTTCGTGGCCGAGGGCGACGAGTTCGACGAGGCCGGCATCCCCCACCGACTGATGCGCCTTGCGCTGCCCCCCGGCGAGGCCGAGGCGGACGAGACGCCCCGCACGCGTCGCCTGGTCTCCGGCAAGGAGGATTTCGCCCTGGCGGTGTCCGAGGTGGCCGCGCTCGCCTCCCGGTCGCTGTCGATCTTCACTCCCGACCTCGAGCACGGCGTGTACGACACCTCGGCATTCCTCGAAGCGGTCAAGCGGCTGGTCCTCTCGCGGAGCCACGCGCGCATCCGGGTGCTCATCACGGATGCCGGCCGAATACAGCACTCGGTCAACCGCTTCCTGTATGTAGGCCGCCGGCTCTCTACCTTCATCGAGTTCCGCCAGTTGCCGGAATCGCTCCAGGGCCGCTCGGATGCGTTCATGATCGCGGACCGCTCGGCGCTGGTTTACCGCGGGCGGGCGGAACGCTGGCAGGGCATCGCGGACACGCACGAGCCCCGCATGGCGCAGCGCTACCTCTCGGAGTTCGACGACATGTGGCAGCGCAGCGCCAGCGCCAGCCAGTTGCGCGAGCTGGATATCTGACGCCGCCCCACTCGCCGCCGGCCGGCCCTACAATAGTTCCCCAGTGAGCCACCAGCGAATCATCGTCGGGATGTCGGGCGGGGTCGATTCCTCGGTCGCCGCGCTGCGCCTGCTGGAAGCAGGGCATGCGGTCGAAGGCCTGTTCATGCAGAACTGGGCCGAGGACGAGGAAGGCTACTGCCAGGCCGCGGAGGACTTCCAGGATGCACGCAAC
>JASFEC010000015.1:0-18387 GCA_050125045.1 Gammaproteobacteria bacterium
GCCCTGGTAGAGCTCGACCGCGGCGATCGCGCCGGCGGCGCCGCCGCCCATGCCGTTGTAGAGCGCGATCATCTGGGGCATGTCGGTCATCGCGACCTTCTTGCCGGTCCACCAGGCGAGGCCGCCCCCGACCGCGATACCCAGCGCGATCAGCGCGATGTTGCCCCAGGAAAGACCGGGCCAGAAGAAAGTGGCGACCGTGGCGATCACCATGCCCCAGCCCGCCCACACGATGCCGCCGCGCGCGGTGCGCGGCGAGCTCATGCGCTTCAGCCCGATGATGAACAGCAGCGCGGCCGCGAAGTAGCTGACCTTGATCATGAACTCGGCGAAGCCCATCACTTGCGCTCCCTGCTGGCCTTGAACATCTCCAGCATGCGTTCTGTCACCACGTAGCCGCCGACGGCGTTGCCGGCTGCCAGCACCACGCCGAAGAAGCCGATGACCATCCCGAGGGTAGTGTCGGCCTTGCCGAGGGCGACCATGGCACCGACCAGCACGATGCCGTGGACGAAGTTGGAGCCGGACATCAGCGGCGTGTGCAGGATCACCGGCACCCGGGCGATGATCTCGTAGCCGGTGAAGGCCGCCAGCATGAAGATGTAGAGCGCGATGAAGCCGTCGATCATGAGCCTTCTCCTGCGCCCTCGAGCCGCGCGCGGGTCTGGGCGTTGCGGATCTCGCCGTCATGGGTCAGTACGCTGCCGGCGAACACCTCGTCTTCCCAGTCGATCGCGAGCGTGCCCTCCTCGATCGCCGGGCTGAGGAAGTTGAGGAGATTCTTGGCGTACATCTCGCTGGCATGCCGGCCGAGCGCCGCCGGCAGGTTGACCGGCCCGACGACCTGCACGCCGTCGGCGTCGACAACTTCGCCGGCCCGCGTCAGCTCGCAGTTGCCGCCGGTCTCCGCAGCCAGGTCGACGATCACCGAGCCCGGCTGCATGCGGCCGACGGTCTCGGCGTCGATGATCCGCGGCGCGGCGCGGCCGGGTATCGCGGCGGTGGTGATGACCGCGTCCGCCGCGGCCACGTGGTCGGCCAGGATGCCGGCCTGCTTGGCCTTCTCTTCCTCGGTCAGCTCACGGGCATAGCCGCCGCTGCCCTCGGCGCTGATGCCGGTGTCGACGAACTTGGCGCCCAGCGACTGCACCTGCTCGCGGGTTGCGGCGCGCACGTCATAGCCCTCGACCACGGCACCCAGGCGCTTCGCGGTGGCGATGGCCTGGAGGCCCGCCACGCCGGCGCCGATGACGAGCACCTTGGCAGGCCGGATGGTTCCGGCTGCGGTGGTCAGCATGGGCAGGAACTTGTCGAGTTGCGTCGCGGCGATCAGCACGGCGCGGTAACCGGCGGCCGCCGCCTGCGACGACAGCGCGTCCATCGACTGGGCACGCGAGATGCGGGGGACCAGCTCCATGGAAAAGCTGGTGATCTTGCGGTCGCGCAGCAGGGCGATCAACTCGTCGGACCGATAGGGCTGGAGCAGGCCGACCACCACGGCGCCTTCCCTCAGCCCGGCGGCCACCTCAAGCGGCGGCGGGTTCACGGTCAGCAGCACGTCCGCGCGCTGCACGACTTCCTCGCGGCCGAGGAACTCGACGCCCTCAAAGCGGCTGTCCGGAATGCGCGCCGCCTCCGCGACGCCGTGTTCCGCGCACAGCGTGGCGCCCAGGGCGGCCAGCTTCTTCGCCACCTCGGGTACCAGCGCGGCGCGTGTTTCTCCTGCGGCGGTTTCGCGCAGGACTCCAATGACCACGGCCATCGGCAATCTCCCCCGGGCGCTCGGGCCCTTCCTCACTCGGCGAATGAGTTTACAGGAAGACGTCTGCCCGTCGATGCCCCCGGTTCAAGCCCCCGGTTCAAGTCCTGATTGATTTTCGCCCCGCCTTCTGGAATAACACCTGCAGCGACGAGGCTGCGCAAGCGGAGATAGTGCGCCGATGGGGACATCCCTGGGACAGCAGATCCTGCGCACCGACGTCGCCGGCATGCCTCTCGAGTGGGTGGACTACCGGTGCGCGGTGCGTCTCTACCATACGGAGCAGGTCGCCTATGAGTGCGGCCGGCCGCTGTTCCGCCTGTGCGGCGGCACGAACGCACGCACCGGGCGCCGCTCCACCGTCGACGTCTCCAGCATCATCGCCACCTTCGGCCACGGCGCTACGTATCCGTCCCGCGACGCCTACACGCCGCCGCTCAACAACCACACGCTGTTCCGCCGGGACGCCTACCTCTGCCTCTACTGCGGTGAGCGCTTCCTGGCCGTCGACCTGTCACGCGACCACGTCACGCCGCTGGTGCGGCGCGGGCGCGACAGCTGGACCAACGTGGTGACTGCCTGTCGCCGCTGTAACAACCACAAGGCGGGCCGGACGCCGGAAGAGGCGGGCATGCAGTTGCTGGCCGTCCCCTTCCAGCCCACCTACGCCGAGTACATCTACCTCAAGGGCCGACGGGTGCTCGCCGACCAGATGGAATACCTGCGGGCGCACTTTCCCCGCACCAGCCCGCTGCATGACCGGCTCTCTGCAACCCGGCGGCAATAAGCGCCTGCCCTCGGGCGCCGCGCCATGACAGATCTGGAAGCCCTGCTGCCCGCGCTCGAGGCGGCTGGGCTTCCTGCCGAGCCCGGGTCCGCGCGCCCGGTAGGCGGCGGCTGCATCCACCGTGCCTGGCGGGTGGAGGCCGGACCCGCTGCGATCTTCCTGAAGACCAATGCCGCATCCGCCGCCTGGATGCTGGCGGCCGAGGCGGACGGCCTGGCAGGGCTGGCGGAGGCGGGCGAGCTGCGCGTCCCGGCAGTGCTCGGCCAGGGCGCCGATGCCGGCCTGGCCTGGCTCGCGCTGGAATGGCTCGAGCTCCGCACCGCGACGCCGCGGGTCGAGGCCGAGCTCGGCGCCGGCCTGGCACGCCAGCACAGCGTGCGTGGCCCTCAATTCGGCTGGCGGCAGGACAACGCGATCGGCGCGTCGCCGCAGGACAACACGCCCGGCGAAGACTGGGGCCGTTTCTTCGCGCGGCGCCGGATCGGCGCCCAGCTGGAGCTCGCCCGCCGCAACGGCCTGCCCGCGGCCCTGCTGAGGGACGGCAACGCGCTGGTGGCCGAGATTCCCGCGCTGCTCGCAGAGCGCCAGGTCGCGCCCGCGCTCCTGCACGGCGACCTGTGGGGCGGGAACTGGGCGGCTGACGAGGCCGGCCGGCCCGTGGTGTTCGATCCCGCGGTCCATTATGGCGACCCGGAATGCGACCTCGCCATGACCCGGTTGTTCGGCGGCTTCGGGCCGGCCTTCTACGAGGCCTACGACGCCGTGCTGCCGCCGGCCGAGGAGCGCGACCGGCGTCTCCGCCTCTACCAGCTCTACCACGTGCTGAACCATGCCAACCTGTTCGGCGGCGGCTACGTCGACCAGGCGCGGGGCATCATGCGCCGGCTGGCACGATCCTGATCAGCAACCCGTCGGGTGCGCGCAGCTGCCACCCGCCGCCACCCGGCCGCAGCGAAAAACCGCGCGCTTCCAGCGCGTCGCGCAAGCTGTCGGGATCGGGGTGCTCGAACACCAGTTCCGGTCCGCCCGCCTCGTCGCTGGGCGCGATGGTGATGCCGCCGGCCACGGCCACGGGTCCGGCATCGGTCTCGTCGCCCACCAGCCCGAGCCGCTCCCAGTAGGCCACCGTCGCCGCCGGGTCGCGGGCCGGATAGCGATAGGCGGCGAAATGCCCAAGCAGCGACGGCGCCCACTCGTGGCCGAAGTCGGGCGACCAGGTGCGCGCTTCCAACAGCGTGATCACCTGGCCGTCGGGGTCGCGGAAACCGGCCTCGTTGAACTCGTCGGGGCCCGTCTTGGCGAAGTCGAAGTCGATCCCCAGGTTCGCGATGCCGGGCAGCGCCGTTGCCAGCTCCGGTCGCACCCAGGTCAGCGAGGGAGAGTCGAACTCGTAGGCGTGCAGCCCGAGCACGGCGCGCCCGTCGCTCATGACCGCGTAATGGTGTTGCCAGGTGTCGCCGACCCGCCCGTGGGCCAGGCCGAGGCTCTCCCAGAACGCGACGGAGGCCGTGATGTCACGGCTCCAGACGCTGAGCTCGAGGAAGCGGCCCAGCATCAGCCGAGCTCGCCCGCCTCCCGCGCCGCGATCATTTTCTCGGCGCGCGCCTGGCGGGCCTGCGCCTCAGCCTGGAGTTGCTCCGGCTCCGGCGCCGGCCCGGTCTCGGGCCAGCCCTGCAGGTTGCTGAGCGTGAGCTCGGCCAGGAAGTCCAGGTGATCGTCGCGGGTGTTCAGGCAGGGGATGTAGCTCAGCGTCTCGCCGCCGGCCTCGCGGAAGAAGCCGGCGTTTTCCTCGGCGATCTCCTCGATGGTCTCGAGGCAGTCGGCCGAGAAACCCGGGCAGACGACGTCGATGCGTTTCAGGCCCTTGCGGCCCAGGGCTTTCACGGTTTCGTCCGTGTACGGCTTGAGCCATTCCTCGCGGCCGAAGCGCGACTGGAAGGTCGTGCTCCAGCTGCCCTCCTCGAGCCCCAGCCGCTCGGCCACCAGGCGTGCCGTCTTGTGGCACTGGCAGTGGTAGGGGTCGCCGGAATCGAGATAGCGCCGCGGCACGCCGTGGAAGCTCATCAGCAGGTGCTCGCCACGGCCGTGCTGCTCCCAGTGCTCGCGGATGCTGGCCGCCAGGGCCGCAATATACCCCGGCTCCTCGTGGTAGCGGCCGACGAAGCGCAGGTCGGGCACCCAGCGCCAGCGCATCAGCTCGGCAGCGACAGCGTCGAAGGTGGAACCGACGGTGCTGGCCGAATACTGCGGATAGAGAGGCAGCACCAGGAGCCGCGTCACGTTGAGCGCGTGCAGCTGGCGCAGCGCGGACGGAATGGACGGGTTGCCGTAGCGCATCCCGAGGGCGACCTCGACCGGCCCCGACAGGCGCGGCGCCAGGCGATCCCGCAGCCCGACAGCCTGCTCGCGGGCGCAGCTCAGCAGCGGCGAGCCGGCCTCGGTCCAGACGGACCGGTAAGCCTCCGCCGAGCGGCTCGGCCGGATGCGCAGGATGACGCCGTTAAGGATCAGCCACCAGAGGAGCCGGGGCACCTCGACGACGCGCGGATCCCACAGGAACTCCCGCAGGTAACGCCGCAGCGGCGCCGTCTCCGGCGCGTCGGGGGTGCCCAGATTCGTGACGAGGATCCCGAGTTTTTCCCTGCTGCCATGGGTGTATTCGGTCTTGCCGAGGTACTTGCTCATCAAGGCTTCTCCAGTTAATGCGCTCATTATCCTATGCTTGGACCGCGATCGGGAGCGTGTTTGCCGAGACCCGTAATGCAGGAGGCGCGGATGATTTACAGGCTGGTTGCCACCCTGGTGCTGCTGTCCGCGGCCGGAGCTGCACTCGCTTTCGCGGTGGAAATGGACTTCGACGCGGGCGGCCTCGACGTGCTGGCCGAGCCTTACAGCCAGGGACCCGTCGCCGTGGTCCGGCTCATCAACGGGGAGGCGTTCCCCGTACGTTGCCGGGCCACCTTTCGGAATGGCCCGGAGGCCAGCCGATTGCGCCAGGCGATCGTCCCCGGCGGTGATTCCGCCACCTTGTCCTGGGCGCCGAAGCGCAACGTGGTGCGCCTGCGCATCGAGGTGAACTGCGAGCGGCACGAATAGGAGGCAGGGGCGTAGAATGCTCGCTCCCCCGTGGCGGTGAGCAGGCGTGAGCGTGCCAGACCCGACGTCCCGCGGTGGTCCGGGCGAGGCACTGGCCATCCTGCGCCTCGCCGGGCCGCTGGTATTCAACAACCTGGCGTTGGCCGGCATGAACTTTGCCGACACGGTCATGGCGGGTCGGCTGGGCACGCGGGACCTGGCTGCCGTGGCCGTCGGCGGCTCGGCCTGGATGGTGGTTTTCCTTTGCGGGCTCGGTGTGCTGATGGCGGTGAGCCCGGTCGTGGCGCATGCCTACGGGGCCGGCCGCTGGCAGGACGCGGGAGCGGCCCTGCGCCAGGCGTTCTGGCTGAGCCAGGTCCTGGCCGTGCTCGGCTTCACCGCGCTCCTCGGCGCCCCCGCGTTGCTGGCAGCGATCGGGATCGACCCGGAGATCGTGCCACTGACCGGCGGCTACCTGTTCGCGATCTCCTTCGGCCTGCCCGGCGTGTTTGCCTTCCTCGCCATGCGCTTCATGACGGAAGGGATCGGCTGGACCCGGCCGATCATGTACGCCGCGGCCGTGGGTCTGGTCGTCAACGTCTTCGGTAACTGGGTGCTGATGTACGGCAACCTCGGCTTCCCCCGGCTTGGCGCCGTCGGCTGTGGCATGGCCAGCGCGATTGCAATGTGGTGCATGTTCGCCACCATGCTGTCGTACCTGCGCAGCTCACGGCGCTACGAGCGCTTCGTGCTGTGGGGCGGCTTCGAGTGGCCGCGCTGGTCCGTGCAGCGCGACATCCTCGGGCTGGGCCTGCCCATCGCCGCGAGCGTCGAGGCCGAGGCCGGGCTGTTCGCGGGCGTGGCCCTGATCATGGGCACGCTCGGTGCCACCCAGGTGGCGGGACACCAGATCGCCATCAACTACGCGGCCACCATGTTCATGGTGCCGCTGGCGTTTCATTCCGCCACTACCATCCGCGTCGGCCAGGCCCTGGGTCGCAACGAGCCGGCGCTCGCCCGGCTCGCCGGGTGGAGCGGGATCGGCCTGTGCGGGGCGTTCATGCTGCTTTCCGCGCTGGTGTTGCTGCTGTTTCGTGGCCACATCGCGAGCTTTTACACCAGCGACCCCGAGCTGCTGCCGCTGGCGACGTCGCTGCTGACGATGGCCATGATCTTCCAGGTTTCGGACGGGCTGCAGGTGGGCGCCGCCGGGGCCCTGCGCGGCTTCAAGGACACGCGCGTGCCGATGTTGATGAACGTGGGCAGTTACTGGCTCATCGCCTTCCCGATGGCCTGGTACGCCGGGGTCCACGCCCGCCTGGGGCCGGTCGCCGTCTGGGTCGCGCTGATCATCGGTCTTACGGTGACCGCCTTGCTGCTCAACGCGCGCTTCGCCCGCTTGTCGAATCGCCGCGTGGCCATGGCGGCGGGTCCGCCGGCGGGGCTCCCGGGCCCCGGGAACCAGCCAGGCGGCTGACCCGCTAGCTGCCCGGCTCGGCGCTCGCAGTCTCGCCGTCGGCTGCGGACTGGCCGAAGTGTTCGCCGCCGCCGGCCAGCCAGGCCGCCTCCTCGGCGGTATCGCGCCGCCCGAGGATGGCGTTGCGATGCGGGAAGCGGCCGAAGCGAGCGATGATGTCGCGGTGCTTCTGGGCGTACTTGCGAAAGCCGGCAAAGGTCGCGCGGTAACGGGATGCCACCTCGCGCTCGACCTGGAGGAAGCGGTCGACGGCCATTTCCTGGTCGTCCAGCGACTCTGCGTGCTGCAAGGGCATGTAGAAGAACACCCGCTCGATCGGCGACAGCTTCAGATCCATCATGCGGCTGACGCCGTCCCGCATCAGGTAGCGGGCCCGCCCGTCGCGGCCGAAGGCCTCGGCCTTGCCGCGATAGATATTCCGGCGCATCTGGTCGAGCAGGATCAGCACCGCGAGGCGCCCGCGCGGCGTCCGCGTCCAGAAGTCCAGCTTGCCTTCGGAGGCGGCGGTCACCAGCTCGCCCCAGCGGTCGCGCATCTCGGCGTCGCGCTCGGGATCAGCCCCGAACCAGAAGCCCATCCTGGCCGGCACCTGGGAGGTGTCCCGCACGGTGTCGCCGAACCAGTAGGTGAGAATCTCGTCGGCTATCGCCTGGTCGTACATGCTCTCTGCCCCCTGCCTGCAAGCGTCGCGCCCGGCGCAGCCTTCCACGCGCCGGGCACCCAGTTTACGCTGGACCGGGCGAAACGCGACGGGATGAGGCGATGAGGGCGGAGACGCGGCGCGAGAGGCGGGCAAGGTACCTGAGCGGGCTTGGCGCAGCCTTGCTGGCGGCCGCGCTTGTGCTCGCGGGCTGCGGAGGCCCGGCGCCGGATCCCGAGGGACGCCTGCGGGCGGCCCTCGCCGCGGCCGAGGCGGCGGCGGAAAGCGGCGACCATGAGTTCTTCGCGGCGCGCGTGGCCGGGGACTATGCCGACGCGGCGGGCCGTGACCGCATGCGCGTGCTCCTGACCCTGCGGGGATTGCTGATGCGTTACCCGCGGCTGGAGATCATCGTAAATGTGCGGGAAATCGATCTGCTCTCGCCGCGGCTCGCCCGCGTGCGCGTGGAGATCCTGACCGCCGGACTGGGTCCGGCCGGGCTGTCGGCCGATGCCTTTCCGCTCGAGCTTTCATTGCGGGACGAGGGGGATGGCTGGGAAGTCACCCGGGCGCGATGGGGCCGCGAGGTGCGGGAAGGCATTTGACGGCTGCCGCCGGGTCTGCTTTATATTCTGTGTTGCACTGCGCACATATGAGCAGTCACTCAGGTGCCACAATAAAAACAGGCACTTGCAAGGGCCGGGCCGACGCGGCACCGGATTTACGCACTCCAGGTTAGCCCGCAAAGGGCCGGCCGAGCGCCGGAGGGAAAGTTGACCGTGTTCGCCAAGCAAGGCCTCTATCGACCGGCGTTCGAGCGGGACAGCTGCGGCTTCGGGCTGATTGCCAGCCTTGCCGGGCAGGAGAGCCATTGGCTGGTGGGGACCGCGGTGGCGGCCCTGGGCCGGCTGACCCATCGTGGCGCCGTGGCGGCCGACGGCAAGACCGGCGACGGTTGCGGCATCCTCTTCTCAACCCCGGAGCCCTTCCTGCGCGCCGTCGCCGCCGAGGCGGGCATCGAGCCCGGCGCCAACTTCGCGGCCGGCATGGTGTTCCTCGACCCGGACCCGGCCCGAGCCGCCGCGGCCCGCAACACGGTCCGGGCTTGCGTCGCTGCCGAGGGCCTGCGGCTGGACGGATGGCGCATGGTGCCGGTGGACCCCGAAGCCTGCGGCGCCCAGGCGCTCAGGACTCTGCCGCTGATCCAGCAGGTCTTCGTCACTGCCCCCGAGGAAATGACCGCGGACGTCTTCCGCCGCCGGCTGTTCGTGGCGCGGCGGCGGGCGGAGCAGCAGCTGGAGGGCACGGATCCCGTCTTCTACTTCGCGAGCCTTTCTCCCGACACGGTGGCCTATAAGGGCATGGTGATGCCCGAGCAGCTGCCCCGCTTTTTCCCGGACCTTGCGGACGAGCGCCTGGCGGCCAAGATCTGCGTCTTCCACCAGCGCTTCTCGACCAACACGCTGCCGCAGTGGCGCCTGGCCCAGCCGTTCCGCTACCTCGCCCACAACGGCGAGATCAACACCATCCAGGGCAACCGCAACTGGGCGGTGGCGCGCGCGCCCAAGTTCCGCTCGCCGGTGTTGCCTGAGCTGCAACAGCTGTCGCCGCTGGTGTCGATGAGCGGCTCGGACTCTTCCAGTCTCGACAACATGCTGGAGGTGCTGGTCGCCGGCGGCATGGACATGATGCAGGCCATCCGGCTGCTGATCCCCCCCGCCTGGCAGACCGGGGACGACATCGACTCCGATATCCGCGCCTTCTACGAGTACTACGGCATGCACCTCGAGCCCTGGGACGGGCCCGCTGGCATCGTCATGACGGACGGCCGGAACGCGGGCTGCATCCTCGACCGCAACGGCCTGCGGCCGGCGCGCTGGGTCGTGACGGCCGACGACCACCTCACCATTGCCTCCGAGATCGGTGTCTGGGACTACCGTCCCGACCAGGTGGTGGCCAAGGGCCGTCTCGGCCCGGGCGAGATGATCATCGCCGACACCGCCACCGGGGAACTCATGGAGTGGCGCGAGATCGACGATACGCTGGCCTCGCGGGCCCCCTTCAATGACTGGCTGCGCCGCGGGGTGCGTTATCTCGAGACCAGCCTGGTCGATCCCCAGCTGCTGGCGGAGCCGATGGGGCGCGACGAGCTCACGCTGTACGAGAAGATGTTCGGCGTGACGCGCGAGGAGCGCGAGGAAGTGCTGCGTCCGCTGTGCGAGAACGAGGCCGAGGCCGTCGGCTCGATGGGCGACGACACGCCGCTGCCCTTCATGTCGCGTCGCGTCCGCTCGCTGTACGACTACTTCCGGCAGCAGTTCGCCCAGGTGACCAATCCGCCCATCGACTCGCTGCGCGAGCGCGTTGTGATGTCGCTCGAGACCCAGATCGGGCGCGAGCGGAATCTGTTCGAGCCACGGCCCGAGTACGCGCGCCGCATCGTGATCAACTCGCCGGTCCTGTCGCAGAGAAAGTTCCGCCAGCTCCTCGCGGAAGAGGACGCCGACTACGGCCACGTCGTGCTGGACCTGAACCGGCCGGAAAGCGAGCCGCTGGAAGACGGGCTGGCCGCGCTTTGCGCCGAGGCCGAGGCGGCCGTGCGCGCGGGCAAGCTGATGGTGGTGCTCAGCGACCGCGAGATTCGCCAGGGCAGAGTCCCGATTCACGCCCTGCTCGCCACGGGCGCCGTGCACCATCACCTGGTGCGCGTCGGCCTGCGCTGCGACTGCAACGTACTGGTCGAGACCGGCACTGCGCGCGATCCCCACCATTTCGCCTGCCTGGTCGGCTACGGGGCGACGGCGGTCTATCCCTACCTCGCCTACGAGTCGCTCAACGACCTGGCGCGCAGCGGGCGGTTGCGCGGCCGGCGCGAGAGCGGGCGCCAGCTGGGCCGGAGCTACCGTCGCGGCATTCGGAAGGGCCTGTTCAAGATCATGTCCAAGATGGGCATCTCGACCATCGCCAGCTATCGTGGCGCGTCGCTGTTCGAGGTCGTTGGCCTGCATGAAGAGGTGGTGGAGCGCTGCTTCCCCGGCAGCGTGTCGCGGATCCAGGGAGCAGATTTCACCGACCTCAAGTCGGACACGATGACGCTGGCGCAGCGGGCCTGGAGCACGCGCGCGGACGTGGAGCAGGGCGGGCTGCTGCGTTTCGTGCACGGCGGCGAGTATCACGCCTACAACCCGGACGTGATCGCCACCCTGCAGGCCGCGGTGCAGAGCGGCGACTATGCCGTGTACCAGGAGTACGCGAAACACGTGAACGAGCGGCCGGCCATGGTCATTCGCGACCTCCTGGACGTGAAGCCGCTCGGACCGCCGGTGCCGCTCGAGGAAGTCGAGCCGGAGGAGGCCATCCTCGCCCGCTTCGACTCCGCCGGCATGAGCCTGGGCGCGTTGTCGCCCGAGGCACACGAGGCGCTGGCCACCGCTATGAACCGGCTCGGCGGCCGCTCCAACTCGGGCGAGGGCGGCGAGGATCCCGCGCGCTACGGCACCGAGAAGGTCTCGAAGATCAAGCAGGTGGCCTCAGGGCGCTTCGGCGTTACGGCCCAGTACCTCGTCAACGCCGAGGTGCTGCAGATCAAGATCGCGCAGGGCGCCAAGCCCGGCGAGGGCGGCCAGCTGCCCGGCCACAAGGTCAACGAGATGATCGCGAAGCTGCGCTACGCGCGGCCTGGCGTCGGGCTGATCTCGCCGCCGCCGCACCACGACATTTACTCCATCGAGGACCTGGCGCAGTTGATCTTCGACCTCAAGCAGGTCAACCCCGAGGCGCTGGTGTCGGTCAAACTGGTGGCGCAGGCGGGCGTCGGCACGGTGGCGGCCGGGGTCACCAAGGCCTATGCGGACCTGATCACCATCTCGGGCTATGACGGCGGCACGGGCGCGAGCCCGCTGACCTCGACCAAGTACGCCGGCTCGCCGTGGGAGCTCGGCCTGGCCGAGACGCACCAGGTGCTGGTCCAGAACGACCTCCGCCACCGCGTCCGGCTGCAGACCGACGGCGGCCTGAAGACCGGCGTCGACGTCGTCAAGGCCGCGTTGCTCGGCGCGGAGAGCTTCGGCTTCGGCACTGCGCCGATGGTCGCGCTGGGGTGCAAGTACCTGCGCATCTGCCATCTCAACAACTGCGCGACGGGAGTGGCGACGCAGCACCCCGTCCTGCGGGAGCGCCACTTCATCGGCCTGCCCGAGATGGTGATGAACTACTTCCGTTTCGTGGCGCGCGAGACCCGGGAGCTCCTCGCCGCCCTTGGCGCGCGCAGCATCGAGGAACTGATCGGCCGCAGCGATCTCGCTGAGCCGCGGCCGGGCGAGACGCCGCGCCAGCGCCGCCTCGACCTCCGGCCGTTGCTGGACCAGGGAGGGCTGTCGGCCGCCGAGGCGCGCTTCTGCACCGAGCTGCGCAATCCGCCCTTCGATGAAGGCCTGCTCAACGAGCGCATGGTGGCAGAGTGTCGCAATGCCATCGAGGAGCGCCGCGGCGGCACCTTCTTCTACGAGGTGAAGAATTACCACCGCTCCATCGGCGCCCGGCTTTCCGGCGAGATCGCGCGGCGCTACGGCAACCTCGGCATGTCCGACAACCCCGTGGTGGTCCGTATGAAGGGCTCGGCCGGCCAGAGTTTCGGCGTGTGGAATGTCGGCGGCCTGCATCTTTACCTCGAGGGCGACGCCAACGACTACGTCGGCAAGGGCATGGCCGGCGGCCGCCTGGTCATCTATCCGCCCACCGACAGCCGCTTCGAGGCGCGCCGGGCGCCCATCATGGGCAACACCTGCCTGTACGGCGCGACCGGCGGGGAGCTGTTCGCGGCCGGCACGGTGGGTGAGCGGTTCGGCGTGCGCAACTCGGGTGCGGTGGCGGTGGTGGAAGGCTGCGGCGACCACGGCTGCGAGTACATGACGGGCGGCGTGGCCGTGGTCCTCGGACGCACGGGCGTCAACTTCGGCGCCGGCTTCACCGGCGGCTTCGCCTACGTGCTCGATCTCGACCGAGATTTCGTAGACCGCTACAACCACGAGCTGATCGACATTCACCGCATCACGCCCGAGACCATGGAGGCACATCTGCACCACCTGCGCGGACTGCTGGAAGCGCATGCGCGCGAGACCGGCAGCCAGTGGGGCCGCGAGATTCTCGACGACTTCCGGACGTACCTGCCGAAGTTCTGGCTGGTGAAGCCGAAGGCCGCCGACCTCGAGAGCCTCATCGACTCCCTGCGGCGCGCTGCCTGAGGTTGCCATGAGCCTGGAAAAGCCACTTCGCTTCCTCGAGATTCCGCGCGTCGACCCGCAGAAGACGCCGGCCAAGGAGCGCGTCCGCGACTATCGCGAGATCTACGGCCAGTTCGACGCCGAGAATGCGCACCAGCAGTCGGGCCGCTGCCTCGACTGCGGCAACCCTTATTGCGAGTGGAAGTGCCCGGTCCATAACTACATCCCGAACTGGCTCAAGCTGGTCGAGGAAGGCAACCTGTTCGAGGCGGCCGAGCTTTGCCACGAGACCAACTCGCTGCCCGAGATCTGCGGGCGGGTCTGCCCGCAGGATCGCCTGTGCGAGGGCGCGTGCACGCTCAACGACGGCTTCGGCGCCGTGACCATCGGCAGCATCGAGAAGTACATCACTGACGAGGCCGTGCGCCAGGGCTGGCGCCCGGACCTCACGGGCGTGCAGCCGACCGGGCGCGAAGTCGCCATCATCGGCGCCGGGCCCGCCGGGCTGGCGGTGGCCGACGTGCTGGCCCGGCACGGCGTCCGCCCGGTGGTGTACGATCGCTACCCGCGGATTGGCGGCCTGCTCACCTTCGGTATCCCACCCTTCAAGCTGGAGAAGGAGATCGTCGAGACGCGGCGCATGTTGCTCGAGGGAATGGGCGTGGAGTTCGTGCTCGAGTGCGAGGTCGGGCGCGACGTGACCCTCGACCAATTGCTCGCGGACTACGACGCCGTGTTCGTCGGCACCGGGGCCTACCGTTACGTCAAGGGCGGCCTGCCGGGCGAGGACTTGCCGGGCGTGTACGAGGCCCTGCCCTATCTCGTCGCCAACGTGCGTCGCGAGCTCGGCCTGCAGGACGAGGGCGAGTCGTTTGTCTCCATGGCCGGGCGGCGCGTCGTGGTCCTCGGCGGCGGCGACACCGGCATGGACTGCAACCGCACCGCCATCCGCCAGGGCGCGGTGAGCGTCACCTGCGCCTACCGGCGCGACGAGGAGAACATGCCGGGTTCCCGCCGCGAGGTGATGAACAGCCGCGAAGAGGGCGTCGAGTTCCTGTTCAACCGCCAGCCCATCGAGATCGTCGGCACCAGCGCCGTGGAAGGCGTCAAGGTGGTCCGCACGCGCCTGGGCGAGAAAGGTCCCGGTGGGCGCCGGCGGCCGGAGCCCGTCCCGGGCACCGAGGAGATCCTTCCGGCCGACGCCGTCGTCATTGCCTTCGGCTTCCGTCCCGATCCGCCGGACTGGCTCACCAACGCCGGCGTGGCGACGCACCCGGACGGTCGGCTGCAGGTCGATACGGACGGCCGCTATGGCTACCAGACATCCAATCCACAGGTCTTTGCGGGCGGCGACAACGTGCGCGGCTCCGACCTGGTCGTGACCGCCGTCTGGGAGGGCCGCGAGGCGGCCAAGGGAATCCTCGCCTACCTCGGCGTCTGAGGCGCGACCTCCGCCACCGGGAACTCCAGCGTGAAGCGCTCCGCCTTGAGCGCCAGCCGGACCTTCGCCCCCGCCAGCGCGGGGAACAGCTTCGGATCACTGTCCAGCCGCGCGACGCGGGCCAGCCGCACGCCGCCTCGGGCGCCGGGCGCCAGCTCGAAGCGGCGGCCCGCATGGTACTGGACCAGGCGACGGAGCGAGACCGGCAACAGTCCGGCGCGGGTCGGCAACCGCGGGCCGCGCGCGCTCATCTCCAGCGCCGCGACAGATCGGCCGTCGATACTGACGCGCAGCTCTTCCGTGCCGCCGGCGGCTTCGCGGTCGAAGTCGGCCCGGTCCTTGGGAATGCCCCAGTTCCGCCGCCCGTTGACCACGCTCTCCCAGGTACTGACGTAGATCCGGGTCACCGACCAGGCATGCCGCCCGTCCGGCAGCGTGAACCGGCCCGGGATGTAGAGCAGCTCGCGGTACGGGCCGGCCGGCGATTCGGCATAGTCGACGAACATCACGATCGCGGGGCCGCCGAGCGGGCGCTCGCGGAGCTCAGGCGGGAGGTGGCTGGGGTCCCGCCGGGCCGCTGCCGGCAGCTCCAGCAGCAGGATCCAGCCGTCGCCGGTCAGCCTCCAGGGCGCCGGCGCCGCCGGTACGTCGGGCAGCTCGCGGTCGGGCGTGAGCAGGCGCCAGGCGCTCACGGCATCGGCCCCACGCGCAGACGCAGCGGGCCCGGTGCGCTCCTCAACGCGGCTGGCTGCTGCTTCTGGCGAGCAGGAAAGCCACGACGACGATGGCCGCCTCCATCACCATCACCGCCGGCACGATGCCGGTCGGCGTACCGTCGGTCGCCAGCGCGACCAGGCGCCCGCCGAGATACCCGGTATTGAGGAGGAAGATCAGCCACAGGCCGTAGCGGAACCAGTCCTGGTTGCCGGCGGCCCAGAGCACGAACAGGCCGACGGCGACGTTGAGCCCGCCATGGCTGCCGTGGAGGTCGGACAGCGCGTTTGCCACTGACAGGTCGACGCCCAGGTAGGCGAGGCTCGTGGTCGGGGACAGCAACACCCAGAGGCCGTAACCGAGATACAGCACGCCGCAAAGGTATAGGAAAGCGCGGTTCATGACGGACGCTCCGGGGTATGCCTGGGGGCTTCACTATAGCCCGGCCGCTGCGGCGACGCATCCGGTAACTCCAGGAAAAACTCGACGCCCGCCTCCTCGGGGAGACTGGCCGCGCCGGCCCTTCCGCCATGCCGCTCCGCCACCAGGCGCACGATGTAGAGCCCGAGGCCCAGGTGCGGCCTGCCCTGGTCATCGCGATGCGACACCAGGCTGTCGAACAGGCGCATTGCCGGGCCCGGCGGCAGGCGGCTGCCGGGATTGGCCACGGCGAGGCGCCAGCCGTCCCCGCGCCGGGCCAGCGCGAGCCGGATTTCGGCGCCGGCCGGGGCGAAGTCGACGGCGTTGTCGACGAGCTTGTCCAGCGCCTGGGCGATGAGCTCGGGCGCCCCATGAAAGCGGCAGGGTCCCGGCGGGCGCGCCAGCGCGAAGCGATGGCCCGGGTGCAGGCTGCGGTAGGCGGAGGCCATGTCCTCCAGTTGTGCGGCGAGGTCGAAGTCCTCGAGCTCAGCCGCAGCGATCGCGCGCTCCATCTGCCGTGCGGCCGAGAGTGCGTTGACCAGGTGACTCATGCGGTCCACGCCCTCGCGAGCCCGCGCCAGCCACGGGCCCGGCCGGCCGGCCTCCGCCTCCAGGTTGTCCAGGGAACTGCGCACTACGGCCAGCGGCGTGCGGAGCTCATGTGCCAGCCGGCCGCCCAGCTCCTGCAAGTAGAGATTGTGCTCGCGCACCCGGCCGAGCAGGCCGTCCAGCTGGCGGGCGAGATCCCCAAGCTCGTCGCCTGCCCCGGCGCCCGGCAGGGCCGCGAGCACCTCACCCCGATGGCCGACCGCGGCCCCGGCGGCATCGCGCAGGCGGCGGATCCGCCACGAGAGCCAGGCGGCGAAACCGAGCAGGGCCGCCGCCGCCCCCGAGCTGGCCAGCAGGCTCAGCCCGAGCAGGCGACGCGTGGGCGCCCGCGTGAGGGCGAGAATCTCCGCGGTATCGCGCTCGACGACCACGAGGGCCGCCGGCAGCGCTTCGCTGCCCACGGGGGCCGCGGCCGCCAGCTTGGCTCCGCTTTCGTCCGCGTAGCGCCTCGTCGCGGGCGTGCCGAGCGCCGCCAGCTCGATATGCCGGCCGCTGAGCTGTCCCGGCCGCGCGGCAGGGGCCGGGTCGGCCTTGCTCCCCGTGCCCAGCGCGAGCCGGAACACGCGCTCCAGCCAGCCGTCGGCGGCCTCCGCCGCAGCCGGTACAGCGGGCTCCTGCCTGGCGAGCACGAAGCCGGCCGGGTCGACGAGATAGACCCGCGGCCCCGGCGGCGCGATCTGCTCCAGGACAGCCTGGGCCTCGTCGTCGGGGCCGGCCAGCCGCCCCGGCTGGTCGAGCCAGGTCGTGCCGCGCGCGCTCCCGTCGCCGTCGAGCACCTTCAGCCCGAGCCGGCCCGCGAGCAGCGGAGCCGGGACCCGCGCCTCGATCTGCCACCCGCGACTCGTCGCTTGCCAGTAGCCCCGGCTACGGGCGTCGAGCTCCGGGCTGCCCTGCGCCAGCACCAGCCCGGGCGCGTCGAGCGGGAACCGGAGGGTCGTGCCGCGGCCACGGAGCAGCAGTGCCGCAGGTGCGCGCGCACCCGTGACGGCGACAAAGACATGCGTGGCGGCCCCGCGCCGGCCGACGACGAACCGGAGGCCCCGGTGCTCTTCGAGGTGCTGGGTGACCGCGCCCCAGTCCTCGACGAAGCCGTCCAGCGTGGGGATGGTCGAGAGGGCATGGGCGTAGAGATCCAGGTCCCGGTTGCGCCCGCCGGGCTCGGGTTCCGCCGCGAAGCGCTCGGCGGCAGGAGCAAGCGCGGCCGCCAGCAGGCGGGCGCTGGAAGCCACCGACTCGGTCTCTGCCGTCCGCAGCGCGGACTCGACCTCGCGCGCGTACTGGCATCCTGCCCAGGGCAGCAGCAGGGTCACGGCACTGACCAGCAGCAGCTGGCCGGCAAGCCTCATGAAGAGGCGCCGTCGCGCCAGCGATAGCCGAGACCGTAGACCGTCTGGATGGCGTCGAAAGCCGGATCAAGTGCTTCGAACTTGCGCCGGATGCGCTTCACGTGAGAGGTGATGGTCGCGTCGTCCAGCACCACCCGGGCCGCGTCCATGAGCTGTTGCCGGTTCTTGACGTGGCCCGGGTGATGCGCGAGCGCATGCACGATCCAGAACTCGGTCAGCGTCAGTCCGGGGTCCGCGCCGGCCCACCGGGCCTCGAGCCGGTCGGTGTCGAGGGTGAGCTGCCCGCGCTGGAGAGTGCTCTGTGCGCCGGTGGGATCGCCGAGCACGTCGAGCCGGCGAAAGAGCGCGGCCACGCGTGCCAGCAGGTGCGGCAGGCTGATGTCCTTGGTGAGGTAGTCGTCGGCCCCGAGCCGCAGCCCGGAGACAGCATCGAAGTCGCTGTCACGCGCGGTGAGGAAGATCAGAGGCAGGCGCGGGGCGCGGGCGCGCAGTTCCCGGCAAAGCTCGAAGCCGCCCTCGGGCTCCGAGCCGAGGCTCACGTCGATCAGCACCAGGTCCGGCAACCGGGCACCGAAGGCCTCCAGCGCTTCCGGACGGCTCGCGTAGGTGCTGACCCGGTAGCCGTTGCGCCGGAACGCGTCCGCATAATTGTCGCGGATGGCGGCCTCATCCTCGACGATCGCGATATGCCGGCTCACCGGGCGGCTCGCCCCGCGCAGGCCTCAGGCCGCCCCACGGCGCCACTGGGTCAGGCCCAGCGTGTTGCCCTCGCTGTCGCGGAAGAAGGCGAGCCAGAACTCGTGATCGCCCTCGCGATGCGCGACGAACGGCTCCCGCAGCACTTCGACGCCGAGTGCGGTGAGGGCACCCAGGTCGGCGTCGATGTCAGAGGTGTCG
>JASFEC010000016.1:0-17768 GCA_050125045.1 Gammaproteobacteria bacterium
ACGAGCTCGGCAGCATCCAGGCCGGCAAGCTCGCCGACATCATCGCGGTGGACGGCGACCCGCTGGCCGACATCAGCGTCATGAGCAAGGTGCGCTTCGTGATGAAGGAAGGCGTCGTGTACCGCAATGACGCCTGGACGCCCGCCGGCTCGTGAACCGCCCGCTGCAGTTCCTCGCCTTCGCCGGCGCTGCGACGGTCGTGGTGGTGGCGCTGATGGTCGGCGTGCTGTGGGGCTTCGGCCTGCTGGACCCGCCCGAGGACGAGATCGAGGCGCACCCGGTCCAGCTGCTGTCGCAGACCGACCGGGTCGACCTCGGTGCCCTGCTGGCGCCCGAGCGGCCGCAGGCGCCGAAGCCGCCGCCCCCGCCGGTCGAGCCGCTGGAGATTCCCGAGCGGCAGGTCTCGGGCTTCGTCCAGATCGAGGTCGAGACCGACGCCGCGGGACGCGTCACGCGCGCCGACGTGGTCAACGCGCTGCCGGCCGGGGTCTTCGAGGAACAGGCCCTGCGCCAGGTGCAGCAGCGGCGCTACCCGCCGCGCGAGGGCGGCGGGCGCTACGTCGAGGTGGTGCCGTTCCGCGTCAGCCCCGACCGCGTGCCGCCGCAGCCCTGAGTCAGGCCGCCGGCACGTCCGGGTTGAGCGAGTAGATCCCGGTCACCGTGGCGCTGGCCAGCACGTGGCCGATCAGCGCGGTCTCGACTTCCTCCGCGCTGAATGCGCCCTCGACCGGGCAGCGCTCCAGGTCCGTGGCGTAGAGCACGAAGTGGTAGTGGTGCGGGATCGAGTCGTTCCACGGCGGGCACGGCCCGTCGTAGCCAAGGTAGACGCCGCCCATGTCGCCGTCGCCCTCGAACCACGCGGTGTAGTCGTTGCGTCCCTGCCGCGCGCCCTCGGGGCCGATGGGCGAGCTCTTGCCGCGCGCCACCACGCCGTGGCTGCAGCTGCCCTCGGCGAAGCCGCCGAGGCCGGGGGGCAGGTCGACCATCACCCAGTGGTAGAAGTTGCCGCGCGGGAGCGAGGCCGGCACGGTGCGCCCTTCCTGGTTCACGTCGTCAGGCTTGGTCGGGACGTCGTCGTCGACACAGATCAGCACCAGGGTCTTCGTGCCCGCCGGCAGGTCCTCCCAGCGGATGCCGGGGTTGAGGTTCTCGCCCAGCCGCACGTGGCTCTCCGGGTCCTGTACCCCGAAAGCGAATTTCTCCGGGATGGCCTGCCCGTCCTCGATACCTTCGACGATCAGCTTCATTTCTCTAACCTCCGTCAGTCAGGACGGCGCGCAGCTCCTCGACCGCCCATTCCAGCAGGGGCATCGGGATCGCCAGGGGCGGCGCCAGCCGCACCACCGTCTCGTGGGTTTCCTTGCTCAGCAGGCCGCGCGCCATCAGCTGCTCGACGATGCTGCGGGCGGTGGCCCGCGCCGGGTCGATGTCGATGCCGATGAACAAGCCGCGACCCCTGACTTCCCGCACCAGCGGGCTGTCGATCGCTCGCAGTTCCTCCAGCAGCCAGGCGCCCTTGGACGCACTCTGGCTCACCAGGTCCTCTTCCTCGAGCACCTGCAGCGCCTCGAGGCCGACCGCTGCGGCCAGCGGGTTGCCGCCGAAGGTGCTGCCGTGGTCGCCGGGGCGGAACACTTCCATCAGCTCGCGCCGGGCGAGGAACATGGATACCGGCAGCACGCCGCCGCCGAGGGCCTTGCCCAGCACCAGGCCGTCCGGCTTCACGCCCTCGTGCTCGCAGGCCAGCAGCTTGCCGGTCCGGCCGAGACCGGTCTGCACCTCGTCCGCGATCAGCATCACGTTGTGGCGCCGGCAGACCTCGGCGCAGGCAGCGAGATAGCCCGCCGGCGGGATCACGATCCCGCCCTCGCCCTGGATCGGCTCTACCAGGAACGCCGCGGTGTGCGGCGTGATGGCGGCCTCCAGCGCCCCGGCGTCGCCGTAGGGGATGGTCTTCAGCCCGGGCGGGAAGGGGCCGAAGCCCTCGCGGTATTGCCGCTCGGCGGACAGCCCGCAGATGGTGATGGTGCGGCCGTGGAAGTTGCCCTCGCAGGCGATGATCTCCTGCTGCCCGTCGGGGACCCCCTTGGCCTGCCACGCCCACTTGCGCGCCGCCTTGAGCGCGGTTTCCACGGCTTCCGCGCCGGTGTTCATCGGCAGCGCCATGTCCTGGCCGGTCAGGCGGCAGATGCGTTCCAGGAAGGCCGCGAGCCGGTCGCTGTGGAAGGCGCGGGAGACGATGTTGAGCGAGCGGGCCTGCCGGACGAGCGCCTCGACGATGCGCGGGTGGGCGTGGCCGTGGCTGACGGCCGAGTAGGCGCTCATCATGTCCAGGTAGCGGTTCCCCTGGTCGTCCCAGACGTAGTGGCCCTCGCCGCGCACCAGCACCACGGGCAGGGGGTGGTAGTTGCGCGCACAGTGCCGGGATTCCAGCTCGATCAGCGGGTGCATGGCGTCGTCGCCTTCGGGCATCCTATGCGTCATGAGCGCATTGTACCGTGATGAGCCGTGGCGCCCGCCACGGCCCGAGGAGGTCGAGATCCCGGGGCCGGCCGGCCCGCTGGAGGCCGTCGTCGAGGACCCGGCGGCGGGCGGCGGGGAACCCCCGGCGCTTGCGGTGGTCTGTCATCCTCACCCGCTGTACGAGGGCACCATGCGCAACAAGGTGGTGCACACGTTGGCGCGGACGGCCAACCGGCTCGGGGCGCCGTCGGTGCGCTTCAACTTCCGCGGCGTCGGCGCGAGCTCCGGCGCCTGGGACGAGGGGCGCGGCGAGACGGAAGACGTCCTCGCCGTGATCGAATGGGCGCGCCGGCGCTGGCCGGGGTTGTCGCTGTGGCTGGCCGGGTTCTCCTTCGGCAGCTACGTGGCGCTCAGGGCCGCGGCGCAGGCGCGGCCCGCGGCCCTGGTGACCGTGGCGCCCCCGGTGCAGCGCTTCCCGCTCGGCCAGGCGCCGGCGCCGGGCGTGCCCTGGCTGGTCGTGCAGGGCGAGGACGACGAGCTGGTGGACGCCCGGGCGGTGCGGGCATGGGCCGAGACCCGGCCCCGGCCCCCCGAGCTGGCGCTGCTGCCGGCGACCAGCCATTTCTTCCACGGCCGACTGAACGAGTTGCAGCTTGCGGTGCAGGGTTTCCTGCAGCGCGTGGCGAAAGGAAACCAAGCATGATCGACAAGCTGAAGGAACTGCTGCGGGAATCGCTGGGCGTCGACCAGGAGGACCGGGCGGAAGCGCCGGCCCACGACCTGCGCCTGGCGACCGCGGCGCTGCTGCTCGAGATGGCGCGCGCCGACCGCGAGGAAACCGAGGAGGAGCGACGCGCCGCCGGCGAGGTGCTGGCGCGCCATTTCGCGCTGCAGCGCGAGGCCGCGGAGGCCCTGCTGGCACGCGCCGAGAGCCAGGTCGAGCACAGCGTGTCGCTGTACGAGTTCACGCGCGTGCTGAACGAGACGCTGGCGCCGGAGGAGCGCCGCGAAGTGGTGCGGCTGGTGGCGGAGGTGGCGGCGAGCGACGGGCGCTTCGACCGGCACGAGCAGCACCTGCTGTCGAAGCTGGCCGAGCTCCTGCACCTGCGCCGGGCGGAGTACGCAACGATAAGGGCGTCCGTGCTGCACAGCACGGACGCCCTCGAATAGCGTGGGCCCGGCGCTGTCCGGACCCGGAGCCGACAGGCTCAGATCATGTCCTTGAGGCCCTTCAGCGCCGTGACCTTGACGGCCTTCCGCGCCGGCTTCGCCTTGATCATGATCTCCTCGCCAGTAAAGGGGTTCTTGCCCAGGCGGGACTTGGTGGCGGGCTTCTTGACCACGCGGACCTTCATCAGGCCGGGCATCGAGAACTCGCCGGCGGACCTGAGCGACCTCTTGATGATGACGTTGAGCTCGTCGAACACGGCGCCGACGTCTTTCTTCGTCTGGCCCGTCTTCTCGGAAATCTGGGTAATGATCTCAGCCTTGGTCGGCGGCTTCTTGGTTGCCGGGGCTGCCTTTTTCTTTGCGGCCATGAAGTTCTCCCTTGCGGTTCCCTGATTGAGGCAGGCTCTGGCTCGGCCTGCCGCTGCGTTAACGGGCTAACTATAGCTCAAAGTCTGGCCGGCGGCGCATTCGTCCGCACCGATTTGATAGGGATATTTACTAGGTTTCAGGCGAGGTAGCCGGGCACGCGCAGGACGATCATGAGGGCTTGCAGGGCGATCAGCACGAACAGCGGCGAGAGGTCGAGCCCGCCGATCGGCGGAATGACGCGCCGCACCGGGCGCAACACCGGGTCGGCGAGGCTGTGCAGCACGCTGATCAGCGGGTTCCAGTGACCGGGGCTGACCCAGCTGATAACGACATGGGCGAGGATCACCACGAAGTACAGGTAAAGGACGCTCAGCAGGATCCTGAGCACCGCGTAGTAGAGCAGCAGGCCGCCGCCCTGGACCGCGCCCGTGGCGATGAACGTCAGCAGGGCGGTGACGAAGACCTGCAGCACCAGCAGGGCGACCAGCGTGGCCATGTCCAGCCCGCGCCACCCCGGCACCACCCGGCGCAGCGGCCGGACCAACGGGTCGGTGACGCGCAGGATGAACTGCGAGAGGGGGTTGTGGAAGTCGGCCCGCGACCACTGCAGCAGGAACCTGAGCACATAGGTCACCAGGTAGAGGTTCAGCAGCGTCTTGACGACGAAAAACAGTGCGGCGTCCATTCGGCTCGGTGACTCCCTTTATTCCAGTCCGAAGCGATCGGCCAGTTCGCGCGAGCGGCGGGCGGCCCGTCGCAGCGCGGTGGCCACCAGGTCCCTGAAGCCGCCTTCTTCGAAGGCTTCGAGCGCGGCCTCGGTGGTGCCCCCCGGCGAGGTCACCCGCCGGCGCAGGGCGTCGACCGGCTCTTCGCTCTCCAGCGCCATGCGCGCCGCGCCCAGCGCGGTCTCCACGGCCAGCAGCCGCGCCAGCTCCGCCGGCAGGCCGAGTTCCGCGGCCGCGTCCGCCATGGCCTCGCTGAGGAGGAAGAAATAGGCCGGACCGCTGCCGGACAGGGCCGTCACGGCGTCCATCTGGTCCTCGTGAGCGACCCAGCTGACCGAGCCGACGGCACGCAGGATCGATTCCGCCAGCTCCCGCTGCTGCTCGCTGACGCCTTCGCCGGCGTACAGGACGGTGGCGCCGCAGCCGAGCAGCGCCGGGGTGTTGGGCATGGCGCGCACCACGGGCGCGCCGGCGCCGAGCCAGCTCTCGAGGTCGGTGCTGCGGATGCCCGCCGCGATCGAGATGACCAGTCCCCCGTGGTCGGCGACGGCGGTCGCAATTTCCCGCGCGACGTCCGGCGCCACCTGGGGCTTGACCGCCAGCACCACCACCTCGCCCGCCGCGGCGACCGCGACGTTGTCGGCGTCGACCTCGACGCCGAACTCGTCCTGCAGGCCGGCGCGCCGGGCGGGATCCGGCTCGGCAACCCGCAAGGTGCCCGGCGCCGCGCCGTCCGCCAGCAGCCCGCCGACGAGGCTGCGGGTCATGTTGCCGCCGCCGATGAAGCTGATGCGCGTCTGTTCCATGCCCTACAGGATAGCGGAGTGGCGACCGGCCTCAAATCGGGCCGGCCGGCCGCGGCCCGAAAATCGCCGTGCCGATCCGTACCATGGTCGCGCCCTCGGCGACGGCGGCCTCGAGGTCGTCGGACATCCCCATCGACAGGGTGTCGAGCTCGAGCCCGTCCTGCTGCAGGGCGGCATAGAGCCCGGCCAGCTGACGGCACCAGGCGCGCTGGCGGGCGGGGTCGGTCTCCGGCGGGGGCACCGCCATCAGCCCGCGCAGCCGCAATCGCGGCAGCCCGGCCACCCGGCGCGCCAGTTCGGGCACCTCCGGCATGGGCAGCCCCGCCTTGCTGGCCTCGTCGCCGATGTGCACCTGGAGGCAGACGTTCAGCGGCGGCAGCTCCGCGGGCCGCTGGCGCGAGAGCCGCTCGGCGAGCTTCGCCCGGTCGACGCTCTGGACCCAGTCGAAACGAGCGGCCACGGCGGCGGTCTTGTTCGACTGCAGGGCGCCGATGAAGTGCCAGCGGGCGTCCAGCGGGCCCAGCGCGTCCATCTTGCCCACGGCCTCCTGGACGAAGTTCTCGCCGAGGTCGGTGAGCCCCGCCTCGACGGCGGCCCGGATCGCCGCTGCCGGCTGCCGCTTGCTCACCCCCACCAGCCGGATGCCGGCCGGGTCACGGCCGGCCGCGAGGGCCGCCGCGGCGATCCGTGCCCGCACCGTCGCCAGCCTCGCGGCAACTGCCTGATCTGAGAAGTCCGTCATGTTCGCCACCCGGAGGTTATGTATACTGCGTCCGACCCTCGGCGCACCGCGCTCGACGGTCCGACCGGGCGGCAAAACAAGGGATTAGCGATGGCCGTAGACATCGAGCAACTGCTCCGTTTCTCCGTCAAGAATGGCGCTTCGGACCTTCATCTTTCGGCCGGCGTGCCGCCGCTGATCCGTATTGACGGTGACGTGAAGCGCATCAACATGCCCGCGCTGACGCACAAGGAAGTGCACAGCATGGTCTACGACATCATGAACGACAAGCAGCGGAAGGACTACGAAGAGTTCTTCGAGACCGACTTCTCGTTCGAGATCCCCGACCTGGCGCGCTTCCGCGTCAACGCCTTCAACCAGCACCGGGGCGCGGGCGCCGCCTTCCGCACCATTCCCTCGAAGATCATGTCGCTGGACGACCTGAACGCGCCGAAGATCTTCAAGGACATCGCCATGTACCCGCGCGGCATCGTGCTGGTCACCGGGCCGACCGGCTCGGGCAAGTCGACCACGCTGGCGGCGATGATCGACCATGTGAACAACAATCGCCCCGATCACATCCTCACCATCGAGGACCCGATCGAGTTCGTGCACGAGAGCAAGAAGGCGCTGATCAACCAGCGCGAGGTGCATCGCGACACCCTGGGCTTCGCCGAGGCCCTGCGCTCGGCGCTGCGCGAGGACCCGGACGTCATCCTGGTCGGCGAGATGCGCGACCTGGAGACCATCCGCCTGGCGCTGACCGCCGCCGAGACCGGCCACCTGGTGTTCGGCACGCTGCACACGAGCTCCGCCGCCAAGACGATCGACCGCGTAGTCGACGTGTTCCCGGCGGGCGAGAAGGAGATGGTGCGCTCCATGCTGTCGGAGTCGCTGCGCGCCGTCATCAGCCAGACCCTGATGAAGAAAGTCGGCGGCGGGCGCATCGCGGCCCACGAGATCATGATCGGCACCGCGGCGATCCGGAACCTCATCCGCGAGGGCAAGATCGCGCAGATGTACTCCGCCATCCAGACTGGCCAGGCCATGGGCATGCAGACACTCGACCAGTGCCTGCAGGAAGTGCTCCGCAAGGGCCTCGTCAGCCGTGAAGAGGCCCGTTACAAGGCCCAGAACAAGGATGCCTTCTAATGGAACGCGATCAGGCAATCAGGTTCATCAATGAGCTGCTGCGCAAGCTGGTGCAGGTCAACGGTTCCGACCTGTTCCTGACGGCCGGCTTCCCGCCGGCCCTGAAGGTCGACGGACGGGTCAAGCCGGTCACGGACCAGCCGCTGACGCCGCAGCAGAGCGCGTCGCTGGTGCGCGCCATCATGAACGACAAGCAGACCCGCGAGTTCGACGCGACGAAGGAATGCAACTTCGCCATCGCGCCGCCGCGGATCGGCCGGTTCCGCGTCAGCGCCTTCATCCAGCAGAACATGGCGGGCGCGGTGCTGCGCACTATCAACACCACCATCCCCACGATCGAGGAACTGGAGCTGCCGCCCATCCTGAAGGACGTGGCGATGACCCAGCGCGGCCTGGTGCTGGTGGTCGGCGGCACCGGCAGCGGCAAGTCCACGACGCTGGCGTCGATGGTCGGCTACCGCAACGAGAACTCCAAGGGTCACATCATCACCATCGAGGACCCGGTGGAGTACGTCCACACGCACAAGAACTGCATCGTCACCCAGCGCGAGGTCGGCATCGACACCGACTCCTGGCACGTGGCCCTGAAGAACACGCTGCGCCAGGCGCCGAACGTGATCCTGATCGGCGAGATCCGCGACCGCGACACCATGGAATACGGCATCCAGTTCGCCGAGACCGGTCATCTCTGCCTGGCGACGCTGCACGCCAACAGCGCCAACCAGGCGCTGGACCGCGTGATCAATTTCTTCCCCGAGGAGAAGCGCGACCAGCTGCTGATGGACATGTCGCTGAATATCAAGGGCATCCTCGCCCAGCGCCTGCTGCCGCGGGCCAGCGGCACCGGCCGCATCGCGGCGATGGAGATCATGCTGGCCTCGCCGCTGATCTCGGACCTGATCTTCAAGGGCGAGGTCACGGGCATCAAGGAAGTGATGTCGCGTTCCACCCGCCTCGGCATGAAGACCTTCGACCAGGCCCTGTTCGACCTGTTCGAGGAAGGCAAGATCTCCTACGAGGACGCGCTGCGGAACGCCGATTCCCGCAACGAGCTGCGGCTGCGCATCAAGCTCGAGAGCAAGCGCGACTTCAAGGCGCGCGACGAGGGCGCGGAGAGCCTGCGCCTGGCCGATGACGCGAAGGCAAAGAAGTATGGCAAAGACGCCTGAGGACAACTCGGTCACCGCGCCGCCACGGCCGGCCCTGTTCAACCTCAAGCCTTACCTCAAGCTGATGGCGGACAAGGGGGCCTCGGACCTCTTCTTCACGCCCCTGGCCACGATCAAGATCAAGATCGAAGGCCAGATCATGTCGGTGGGGAAAGAGGTGCTCTCCGTCGAGCAGGTGAACGAGATCGTGCTCTCGGTCATGAGCGAGGAGCAGCGGCGCCACGTGGAGCGCGAGCTCGAGATCGACTTCGCCCTCTCCGAGCAGGGTTTGGGCCGCTTCCGCGCCAACGTCTTCAAGCAGCGCGGCAACTACGCCATGGTGCTGCGCTACATCACGCTCGACATGCCGGAGCTCGACGACCTCGGCCTGCCGAAGGTGCTGGCCGACCTGGCGCTGAAGAAGCGCGGCCTGGTCCTGATGGTGGGCGCCACCGGTTCGGGCAAGTCGACCACGCTGGCGGCGATGATCAACCACCGGAACGAGTCCTCCAGCGACCACATCATCACCATCGAGGACCCGATCGAGTTCCTGCACCCGAACAAGCGCTCCATCATCAACCAGCGCGAGCTGGGCATGGACACGCTGTCCTACGCGCGGGCCCTGAAAAGCGCCATGCGCGCCGCGCCCGACGTGGTGCTGATCGGCGAGATTCGCGACCAGGAGACCATGGAGGCCGCCATCACGCTGGCCGGCACCGGCCACCTGTGCATCGCGACGCTGCATGCGAACAACGCCTCCGAGACCCTCGATCGCATCATCAACATGTTCCCGCAGGTCCAGCACAGCCAGCTGCTCATGGACCTGTCGAACTACCTGAGCGCGGTCATCGCCCAGCGCCTGGTGATCGGCAAGGGCGGCAAGCGGGTGGCGGCGGTCGAAGTGCTGCTCAATACGCCGCACATCGCCGACCTGATGCTCAAGGGCGATATCGGGGGCATCAAGCAGGCCCTGCGCGAGACCTCCCAGGGCGACATGCAGAGCTTCGACATGTCGCTGTACAAGCTCTTCAAGGAGGGCGCGATCGACCTCGAGCGGGCGCTGGCCTACGCCGATTCCTCGGTCGACCTGGAGGCCCGGATCAACTTCGGCTGACCGGCTTCTTGCAAATGGGAATCATTCTCATATAGACTGCGGGCAAGTCTGAGCCCGGAGTCGCCCATGAAGTCCAGCCAATGGCAACTCGACGTGCAGCGCGCCGGCCGCGATGCCGAGCTGCGCCTGGCACATCCTTCCGGCCTGTGCCGCCAGTGGACCGGCGACGTGGCCTGCCGGCTCTGCCAGCGGCTGGGCCTGGACACCGGCCGCTATCCCTGCCCCAAGTCCAGCGCCTGGCGGCTGTTCCTGCTGGCCCACGACCTGGAGTCGGACGCGCCCCCGGCAGCCGGGTCGGCGCCGCCAGCGCAAGCGCCCGCCACGGTAGCACCGGCCTCGCCGGCACCCCGCAGCGACTGGGATGCCAGGTTGCGCGAGCACGGTCTGCGGCCGACGCCGGCGCGCCGTGCGGTGGCGGAGCAGCTGCTGGGCCGGCCGCGCCACGTGACCGCCGAGAGCCTTACCGCCGAGCTCGCCCGCGCCGGCCGCAAGTACACCCTGAACACCGTCAACCGGACCCTCAGGGAGTTCGCCGAGTGGGACCTGCTGCAGGTGCTGGATCTCGGCGGCGGCACCGTCTTCTATGACACGGTCACGACGCCGCACCCTCATCTGTATAACGTCGACACCGGCGAGCTGTCCGACCTGAGCCCGGAGCAGGCCTGGATCACCGGCCTGCCCGAGCTGCCCTCCGGCCTGCGCCTGGACGCGGTGCAGCTGGTGTTCCGGGTCCGCGGGCAGGGCGGCTAGTCGAAGCGCAGGCCGCTGAAGGTGCAGTCGTCCGGCCCTGCGAACCCGAACGGGCAGGCATAGGTCCCCAGGAACAGCAGGTCCGGGCTCATCAGCGCCCCCGTGATGCCTTCCTGCCCGAGCGAGTCGACGAATTCGCCGCGGTACATCCCGTAGGCTTCCTCGAGCACATCGAAGTACAGCGTGGCGGCGAAGCCGTCGGCCGCGACGGTGTCGCAGCGACCCTCGCCGCAGAGCGCCCAGCTGTCCTGCACCCAGGCCGGGCGCCAGTCGCCGTAGGCCTCGCGGCCGCTCCACTGCCCGTCCAGGTCGCTGAAGTACCAGCCTGGCAGGTCCCGGGCGCCGCGCTCGAGCACCGCGAACTCGAAGACGTCGTTGACCATCACCAGGTGGCGCCGCGCCGGGTCGGCGAGGAGCCGGAACCAGGTGCCGTCGCTGAGCCGGCCCTCGAAGGTGCCCGGGCCGGTCTGCCACAGGCGGCCGGAGACGCTGGAGGCGAAGCCGTTGATGTACTCGCGGGTGATGCGGTCGCCGCAGACCTGCCATTCCAGGGTGAACAGGGCCCCGGTGTCGTCCTCCATGGCGCCGAGCCAGCGGCCGTCGAAGCCGATGTCCGGGGCGGTGCACTCGATGACGACGACCTCGGTCTTGTCGTCGCAGCCGGCCAGCGCGAGGGCCGCCAGCAGCAGGGCGGCCAGTCTCAGGCGTGCAGTCATGTCTCTCTCCCGCGTCGCAGATGCGATCTGCCCACGGGTATGAGTCTGCCGGGGGAAAGCTGAACGGAAGCTGAGCGGGGACGGCGCGGGCCCCGTCAGGCCGGGGGGTCCTCGGCGGCTGCATCGCCGGCGCGCCGACGGTGCTCCTTGCGGTGCTGGGCGAGGTCGATGCCGGTCTTCAACGCCACCAGCACCACCAGCATCGGGATGGCCGACCCACCGCCCATGGAGATGATCAGGCCGGCGCCGGCCAGGATGGCCACGTGCATCACGGCTATGCGCCGGTAGGGGTCGCCCATGATCTTCTGGGCGCTGCGGCCTTCGTCCTCGCCGCCGACGATCACGTGTTCGAAGAAAGACAGGCCGTGGCTGACGACGAAGCCGAGCAGCGGCAGGAACAGCAGCGCCGGCATCTCGCGGCCGATCCATTCGAGCAGGTTGCCGAGCAGCAGGAAGGGCATCAGCGGGAGGGCCGCGTCGTCCGCGAACAGCGCGTCGGCCGGGTTGGTCGCCGCCCCGAGGGACGCGATGCTGACCACGAAGACGCCGTGGATGGCGCAGAAGAAGCCGTAGTGGAAGACGAAGAAGGCGCCGGGGCCGAGCCCCTTGAAGCCCTCGGCGCGCACCATCCGCAGGAGCGTGAAGGCGCCGACGACCAGGTTCTCGAGCCAGTAGAGCAGCAGCAGGGCCAGCGCGTCCCAGCCGAAGAACAGCACGCCGGCGAGCGGCACCAGGTTGGCGAGGACCAGGGCCGCCTGGACCGGCATCAGTGCTGCATCGCCGCCCAGTCGACCGCGGCGGCGTCGAACACCGGCCCGTCGACGCAAACCCGCTTCATGGCCGGCCCTGCGGCCGTGTTCACCTGCACCACGCAGCCGGCGCACCCGCCCACGGCGCAGGCCATGAACTCCTCCAGCGACACCTGGCAGGGCAGGCCGAAGTCGCGCGCCAGCGCGGCGGCGGCCTTGAGCATGGGCGTCGGCCCGCAGGCGAAGATCTCCACCTCCTGCCGCGCTGCCTCGTCCAGGCCGCGCAGCCACTCGCGGCCGAGCTCCGTGACGTAGCCCTGGTAGCAGCCGTCGAAGCCGGCGAGCGAGGCCAGCCGGCTGGGCACCTCGAGGTTCTCCATCAGCGGCATCGCCGCGGTCACGTCCGGCGGCAGGTGCGGCACCGCCAGTCGCGACGCGGCCGGCTCGAAGGGGAAGGGGATTTCCGAGCCCATCAGGACGAGGCCCTCGCAGGCCGCCGGCCCGAGCGCCTCGGCCAGGAACACCATGGGCGGGATGCCGACGCCACCGCCGATCAGCAGCGGCCGGCGCCGGCCCGGCGAGGGTGCGAAGGGACGGCCGATCGGCCCCATCACGCTGACCGTGTCGCCCGGGCGCCGCTGCGACAGCAGCCGCA
The DNA here is from genome assembly GCA_050125045.1 of Gammaproteobacteria bacterium. GTDB lineage: Bacteria > Pseudomonadota > Gammaproteobacteria > Steroidobacterales > XN24 > XN24. The sequence goes on from JASFEC010000016.1 coordinate 12,539, forward strand.
GGCCGTCGCCGACGATCTTGAACAGGAACTCGATCACGCCCGAGCCGGGATCCGCGCGCATCAGCGACAGCGGCCGGCGCATCGGCAGCGAGGGATCGCAGGTGACGTGGGCGAAGCTGCCCGCGCGCGCATGCGTCGCGCACTGCGGCGACACCAGCCGCATGATGAACTGCTCGCCCGGCCAGGTCTCGACGTCCAGCACTTCCGCGTCCTCGACGAAGATGGTGCCGCGGTGCGGGCGCTCGGTGTTGCCTGCGGGTTCAGCCATGGAGGGTCTCCATCACGGTCTGCATCACGGCCATGCGCACGGCCACGCCGTTGGTCACCTGCTCGGTGATCACCGAGCGGGGCGAGTCGGCGACGCTGCCGGCGATCTCCACCTCGCGGTTCATCGGGCCGGGGTGCATCACGATGGCATGCGGCCGGGCCAGCTCGAGGCGCTGCGGCGTCAGGCCGAACTCGCGGTAGAAGTCGCCGCCGTCGGGCGCCCGGGTCTGCTCCATGCGCTCGCGCTGGATCCGCAGGCACATCACCACGTCCGCGTCCGCGACGCCGGCGTCGACGTCGTCCAGCATCACCGCGCCCGCGAACTCGGTCGGGTCGGGCGCCAGCGCGGGCGGCGCGACCAGCCGCAGTTCGCCGACGCCGAGGGTGCGCAGGGCATGGTGGGCCGAGCGCGCCACGCGCGAGTGCTGGATGTCGCCGAGGATGGTCACCACCTTGTCCGACAGGTCGCCGAGGTGGCGGCGCATGGTGAGCACGTCGAGCAGGCCCTGGGTCGGGTGGTTGAGGTGCGACTCGCCGGCGTTGAGCACCGCGACGTGAGGCTCAACATGCTCGCAGATGTAGGCGGGCACCCCGGACTGCGCGTCGCGGATGACGAAGATGTCGATCTGCATCGCCTCCAGCGTGTAGATGGTGTCGAGCAGGCTTTCCCCCTTGGCGCGGGAGGACGTGCTGACGTCCAGGCTCAGCACCTCGGCGCCGAGGCGGCGCGCCGCCAGCTCGAAGGAGGCGCGGGTGCGGGTGCTGGGCTCGAAGAAGAGGTTGGCGATGCTGCGGCCGTCGAGCGCGGCGTTGCGCGCCGGTTGCGCGCCCATCGGCGTGAGAAAGGACTCGGCGCGGTCCAGCAGGGCCACCAGCTGAGCGCGCGGCAGGTCCTTGAGGGTGATCAGGTGCCGGAGCCGGCCGTGCGCGTCGAACTGGGATGCCATCGGGTGCCTCAGCTGTGGTTGTCGAGCCAGTCCTGCAGGATCACTGCGGCGGCGGCGCTGTCGATGTCCTGCTTCGCGATGCGCCCGCGCCGCCCGGCGCGGCGCTCCGCCGTCAGCGCCGCGTAGGCCTCGGCAGAGCTGAGCCGTTCGTCCACCGTCTGCACCGGGAGGCCGAAGCGGCCGTGCAGCCGCCGCGCGAAGCGCTGCGCCTCCGCGGCGATGTCGTCGCCGTCGCCGGGGCCCGCGTCATTATACGGGACCCCGACCACCAGCCGGCCGGGGTTCCACTCTGCCAGCAGCGCGGCGACGCGCTCCCAGTCCGGGCCGGCGTCGGTGGCCGCGACGGTTTCCAGCGGGCGCGCCCGGCCGGTCAGGGTGTTGCCGACGGCCACGCCGATGCGGCGCCGACCGTAATCGAAGGCCAGCAGGGTGCTTCCCGGAGCGGTCATGCTCAGCCGTGGCCCGCCTCGGACGAGAGGGACGTGATGTCCACGCCGAGCAGCGAGGCGGCCGCTTCCCAGCGGCGCTCGAAGGGCACGGAGAAGACGATGTCGGGGTCGGCCGGCACGTTGAGCCAGGAGTTGGCCGCCATCTCTTCCTCCAGCTGGCCCGGCCCCCAGCCGGCGTAGCCGAGCGCGATGACGACATGCTCCGGCCCCTTGCCCTCGGCGAGCGAGACCAGGATGTCGCGCGAGGTCGTGACCTTGAGACCGTCGGGGACGTCCAGCGTGGCGCCGAACTCCCGCTCGTCGTCGGCGTGGATGACGAAGCCTCGCTCCGGCTGCACGGGCCCCCCTTGCAGCACCGGCTGCTCGGCCACCGCGGCGTCGCCGGCCTCCAGGTCCATCTGCGAGAAGATCTCCGCGAAGGACATGTCGGTCGGCCGGTTGATGATGATGCCGAGCGCCCCCTCGTCGTTATGCTCGCAGACGTAGGTGACGGTGCGGTCGAAGTTGGGATCGTCCATCGCCGGCATGGCGATCAGGAACTGCCCGGTGAGGTACTGGCCTTCGGTCATGGGCCTAGTATATCGCCGCGCCCGTCGATGAAGCGCCACTCGTAGGCGAAGCGAAGGGTGTCGTACTGCGCCCGCACGTCCGCCGGGAAGGGATCGAAGGGGCTGGCGAGCCGCACCAGGTCGAGGGCTGCCTGGTCCAGCGCGCCGACCCCGGAGGAGCGCGTCACGCGCACCTCGGCGAGGCGGCCGTCGGCGCTGAGCGCGACTTCCAGCACGGGATTGCGGCCGTGGACGCGGCGCGCCGCGGCGGGGAAGTTGACCGTCCCCAGCCGCTCCATGCGCGCTTTCCAGCCCGCCAGGTACTCGGCGAACACGCTGGCGCGGGCGTCGATGGAGACGAAGAACTCGCGCGGGTCGGCGTCGCTGATGCGGGTCGGGCCGCCCTCCGGCTCCGGCGGCACGGGCTCTGGCGCGCGCTCCCGCTCCGGGGGCGCGATGGCTGTGCGCAACGGCCCGGACCAGGAGCCGAGCACCGTGTCCGCCGGGTCCGGCGGTGCCGGCGGCTCGGCCGGCACTTCCTCCGGGGCGGGCGGGCGCTCGTGGAATTCCGGCCGCAGGGCCTCGTCGATGTTGCCCTCGCCCTCCTGGTTCTCCTGCGCCAGGTAGCGGGCGTCGTCGGGCTCGCGCTCGTCGGGCGTCGGCGATTCCAGCAGCGTCACCTCGAGGGTCGGCACCTCGTCCGGACCCGTCCGCTCCGGCCCGGTGAAGCTGACGCCGAGGATGAACAGCCCGTGGGCGGCCACGGCCAGGAACAGGGCCCAGCTGAAGCGCTCGCCCGCCGCCCACTGCGGACTGGCAGGGTTCACGGGCGTGCCGGCTCCGGCCCGGCGAGTTTCTGCAACACGATCGCGGCGATCACGCCGCTCACGATACCGAACACCAGCGCCGCGGTCAGCAGGAAAGGCGCCAGCTTGAGCAGCGCGGGGTGCGGAATGAACAGCTGCCAGGCGAGCAGCACCTGGGTCCCCATGTGGGCGAGGGCGGCGCAGACGCTGTAGCCGGGCGCCCCGAGCCAGCGTCCGCCGAGCCGCTGCGCGAGCCACAGCACCGCCAGCGCGGCCACTGCGCCGCCGGCGCTGAGGATGAAGGTGGGGCTCAGGAAGGTGCCGACCAGCAGGCTGCCGGCCAGCACCCGCAGGCCCGCCACCCAGGCGGCCATGGCCCAGCCCCAGCGCAGCAGCACCACCACCGTGATGACGTTGGCCAGGCCGGGCTTCACGCCGGGCAGGGGACTCGGCAGCGCCGCCTCCAGCACGTGGATGGCGATCGCGAGCGCGGCGAAGCCGGCGATCAGCCGGTCGCGCGCGGCGCCCGACGGCGGCGCGGCCTGGACGCCGTGCTCAGAAAGTGACGGCATCGAACTCGCGCCGGCCGCCGCCGACCTCGACCACCACGCCGTTCGGCAGGCAGGCGGCGACCTGCCCGCTGCGGTCCAGCCAGCCGGCGTGCACGCACAGGCGGCCGACGCAGGGCGAGTCGGTGAAGCGCACGCGGTGGTCGCGGACCTCGATCAGGCTCGTGCCGAGCCGGCCCGCGACTTCCGCCATGGTGTCCGTCTCCAGCGGCAGCACCAGCGGCGCCGTGCCCGGCGCGGTCACGGTCGCGAGGGTCGCCGGGCCGTCCTCCTGCCACAAGGCCGCCCAGGAGGCGCCGACCAGCGCCGCCGCGACGGCGAGCACCACCAGGTCGCCCGGCCGGAACAGCTTCACGGCAGCGCCCGGACCCGCGCCCGCTCGCCGTAGGCGGGGTCGGTAAACAGGATGCGCGACCGGATGGCCGGGGTCAGCTCGATGTCCCCGTCGGCCCGGACCGCCATCACCGCCTCCAGGCCCAGCGCCGTCGCCAGGGCCGGCCAGTGCTCCGGTCCCGCCACCATCAGCGCCGTGGCGGCCGCATCCGCCAGCCCGGCGTCCTCGTGCAGGACGGTGACCGACGCCAGCCCCTTGGCCGGGTAACCCGTGCGGGGGTCGAGGATGTGGTGATAGCGCCGCCCCTCGAACTCGAACCAGCGCTCGTAATCGCCCGAGGTGAACACCACGTCGTCGCCGTCGGTCTCCAGGGCCGCCATCACGCCGCCCTCGTCGCGCGCCGCGCGGATGCCGATGCGCCAGGGCCGCTCGCCCTTCCGCCCGACGGCGCGGAGGTCGCCGCCGGCGTTGACAATGGCATGCTCGATGCCGCGCGCCTCGAGCAGGGCGATGGCGCGGTCGACGGCCACGCCCTTGGCGAACCCGCCGAGGTCGTAGCGCAGGGGGCGGTCCTCCAGCCAGGCCGACACCGCCGCCGGCGCCGGCGGCGCGGCGGGCCGGTCCTCGGCCTGGTCGAAGCCCCACAGCCGCACCAGCGCGCCGACGCCGGGGTCGAACAGGCCGCCGGTCACGGCCTCGAGCCGCTCCGCCTCGGCCAGCAGGGCCGCCAGGTCCGGGTCGGCGGGCGCCGCCGCCGGATCGGCGGCGAGGGCCTCGTTGAAGCGGCCCAGCGCGCCGTCCCCGTATGGCTGCCAGGCCCGGTGCAGCTCGTGGAACAGCTGCTCCACGTCGCGCGCGGCCGCCTCGGCCTCCGGCGCCGGCACCCCGTGCACGGTGACCTCCACCAGCGTCCCCATGGCCATGAACCGGTGGCGCGTCTCGGCCCGCTCGGGACCGGGGCCGCAGGCGGCCACGAGCAGCGCCGCCAGGACCGGCCAGGCGCGGGCGAAAATGCGGCCGCGGGGTTTCAAGAGCGGCCGCGGCGCTCGGCCAGGCGCCGCTCGATGGCATCGAACAGGCCGGCCAGGATGTTGGCCCCGTAGATGTCGTCGAGCTCGCGCACGCCGGTGGGGCTGGTGACGTTGACCTCCGTGAGGCGGTCGCCGATCACGTCCAGGCCGGCGAACAGGATGCCCTTGTCGCGCAGCACCGGCCCCACGGCGGCGCAGATCTCGCGCTCGCGCGGCGTCAGGTCGCGGCCCTCGCCGCGGGCGCCGGCCGCCAGGTTGCCCCGGTTCTCGCCCTCGGCC
>JASFEC010000017.1:0-17708 GCA_050125045.1 Gammaproteobacteria bacterium
CTGTTGTTGCTCTCGCTGGTCGACCTTGAACACGACGCCATCTATTTCGTAGGGAAGCCCGGCCCGCTCCTGCATCATGTTGTCGTAGTAGTCCTGGCAACCATCGGCGCCTCCGACCACGCGGGTGAGTGGCGATACCCGCACGCCCCAGCCCTTCAAGCGCTCGAGGGTCGCGCTGTGTCGATCGGGCAGTTTTCCGTCTTCGACAAAGCCGACACCGTAGGCAAAGAACTCCAGCGGACGCTGCGCCGCGACCTTGGGATCCAGTTGTCTCAGGGTGCCCGCCGCTGCATTGCGCGGATTGACGAAGGTCTTGCTGCCCTGCCCCGCAAGGTGTTTGTTCAGGCGCTCGAACCCCGACTTGGGCATGAAGATCTCGCCCCGGATCTCGAGGCGAGCCGGATAACCCTTCCCGCGCAGACGGAGCGGAATGGACTCGACCGTACGAGCATTATGGGTAACGTCTTCGCCGGTCTGGCCATCGCCGCGCGTGGCCGCCCGTACCAGGCGACCGTCCTCGTACAGCAGGCTGATGGCCGTGCCGTCGAGCTTGGTTTCGGCGGCATAGCTGATCTCCGCCTCGCTCCCCAGTCGCTCGCGGACCCGCCGGTCAAAGGCCTGGAGCTCTTCGGCCGTGAAGGCGTTCTCGAGCGACAGCATCGGCAACAGATGCCGTACCTCGTCGAACCCTTCCACCGGGGCTCCACCGACCCTTTGCGTCGGCGAATCTGGTGTACACAGCTCGGGGTGCTCGGCCTCGAGCTGCTGCAACTCACGGAACATCTGGTCGTACTCGACATCCGGGATCTCGGGATCATCGAGGACGTAGTAGCGATAGTTGTGGTATTCGAGGCGCTCGCGCAAGTCCGCGGCGCGGGCCGCTACCGCCTGGTCAGCTTTGCTCACAGCTTCTTTTCAGGAGGGGCGTCACCGGCCAGCTTGCTGCGACGCTGAAATTCGACCACCTGCTCCCGCAGCCAGCCGGCCTGCTGCATGGTCAGGGCATTGCCCTTGTCGTCCAGCACTTCCCCGTCCAGCCGCTCGGCCAGCCGGCGGGCACAGACGAACATTGCATCGAGCGCAGAGAGGGGTTCGCGGGGTCCCGGCAGCACCATGAACATGGATACGCCCGGGCAACGCAACTCGTGCATCTTCTCGATCTCGAAGCTGCCCGGCTCGACGAGGCTGGCGACGAGGAAGCGGCTGCGGCGCCGCTCGTCGAGCGAGTGAAAGGCGCCGAAGCGTCCATACTCCAGCCCCTCGGCAGAGAATGCCTTGACGAGTTCGGAACCGTCGAAGCCCTCGGGCTGACGAGCCCTCAACCTCAGGGCGACGATGAGCTGGTCACCATCCTGCGGCGTCTCGGCCGATGGTTCGGCGGTATCGCCGGTCTCGGCCTCTTTGGGGGCCAGCCGCTGCCGGGGCGGCTTGTCCAGGCCGGCGTCCGGCTGGACGGGAGCCCCGTCCGGGCGATCCCAGGGATCGTCGCGATGCGCGAGCCGTGGCTCACGCCGCGTGGGGCCGGCCTCGCCGTCGTCACGCTGGCTGCGGCTCCAGAGGTACACACCGACGATGACGATGACACCGACCGCGGTGAGTATCCAGCGAAGCTCAGGCACGTGCCACTCCCTTCCGCCTCAGGCGGTCGCCATCCGCACAGCTTCCTCGATGTCCACGGCGACCAGCCGCGAGACGCCCGGCTCGTGCATCGTCACGCCCGTCAGCTGGCTCACCATTTCCATGGTGGTCTTGTTGTGCGTAATGATAATGAACTGCACCGCATCGGACATCGACCGGACTATATCGCAGAAGCGTCCGACATTTGCATCGTCCAGCGGCGCGTCGACCTCGTCAAGCATGCAGAAGGGCGCGGGATTTAGCTGGAAGATCGAGAAAACCAGCGCTACGGCTGTCAGGGCTTTCTCCCCGCCCGACATCAGGTGAATCGTGCTGATCCGCTTGCCCGGGGGGCGTGCCATGACCGTGACGCCGGCTTCGAGAAGATCGTCGGATTCCAGCTGCAGATAGGCCTGTCCTCCGCCGAACAGTCGCGGGAACATCTCCTGGATACCGGCGCTGACCGAGTCGAAGGTCTCCTTGAACCGGGCCCGAGTCTCGCGATCGATCCTCCGAATGGCGTTCTCGAGGGTAGTGAGCGCGTCGGTCAGATCGGCCAGCTGCTCGTCGAGGTAGCCCTTCCGTTCAGTCTGCTCCTGCAGCTCGTCGATCGAGGCCAGGTTGATCGGGCCCAGCCGACCGATCTTCGCTCCAAGCTGCGCGAGTCGTTCCTCCCAGGCCCCGGCACCGGCATCCTCGGGCAGCTCGCTGCGCAGGACATCAAGCTCGAAGCCGGTTGCGCTGAACTGCTCCACCGCAGTCTGCAACCGCACGCGATTCTCACTGGCGGCCAGCCTGGCGCCCTCGAGGCTCTCGCGCACCTCGGCCACGCTGCGGTCGCGAGCGCTCCGGTCCTCCTGCAGCTCCCGCAGGCGGGCCTCCACGTCCTGCACTTTGCGCCGGGCAGCGGCCAGCTGCTCTTCGCTCTCCACCCGCTCCGCCAGCATCTCCTTCAAGCGGCCTTCCTGCTCGCCCAGCGGGCTCACGCCGGCGTCGAGCTGGCGCTCCAGCTCCTGCTTGCGAGCCGTGAAGCGCGCCACCTGCTCCTGGAAACGCTGCATGCTGACGCTCGCGGAGTCGAGGCTCGAGCGCCGTGACTCCACGCGGATGGCAATCTCCTGGGCGGCCGCGCGATCGACCCTGGCCTGCTCCCGCGCCACCTCCAATGTCTCGCGGAGCCGTGTGCGCCCCTCCTCGAGCTTGAGGCGTCGCGCCTCGAACTCCCCCATGGCGTCGATCCCCTGCTGGAGACGGGCCCGGCTGTGGCGGACGCTGTCCTCCATTTCGCTATGCTGGGTGTCGATCTCCGCGGTTTCACGGGCCATCGCCTGCAAGCGACTGGTCGACTGCTCCATGCGCGAGCGGGCGGTCTCCAGGCTTGCCTGCAGGCCGGCCGCGCTGCGATGCGCCTCGGCGGCCTGTTGCCGGACGTCCTCGCGGGAGGTTTCCAGCATCGCCAGCCGCGACTTGACTTCCTCGTGCCGGGCCGCCAGCTCTTCTACCTCGTAGGCCGTGCCTCCGATGGAGGCGCGCAGCTCGCGAATTTCCTGCTCCCGCGCCAGCACGCCGGCATGGGGATCCTCGGCGCGGTTAACCCGCAGCCAGTGCGCGCCGAGCCAGATACCGTCCCGGGTGATGACCGACTCCCCCGAGCTCAGCTGCTCGCGCAGTGCGAGCGCAGTTCCGAGGTCCTCCGCCACCCGCACGCCGCCGAGTAGCGATGCGGCGCCGGAACCTCCCTGCACCTTGTGCGCGAGCCATTCTTCGCCGCCCGGAGCGGCAATCCCCGCGCTCAGCTCGACAAAGCTCGCCGCACCATGAGTCAGCTGGTCGAGTGCGGCCGACACCTCGTCGAGGCCATCGACGCACACTGCCTCCAGGTAATCCCCGAGGACTGTTTCGACCGCCCGCTCCCAGCCCGCCTCCACCGAGAGCTTCTCGGCCAGGCGCGGCCGGCCTGCCAAACCCTGGCCATCGAGCCACTCGATCAATTTGCCCCCATCGCGCCCCAACGCGGCCTGCTGCAGGGCTTCCAGAGAGGCCAGGGTGCCGCGCAGCGTCTGTAGTGCATTCCGGCCCTCGTCGAGCTCGACGACCAGGGTCGCATCTTCCTCGCGCAGCGCGTTGATTTCGTTGCGTACCGCCTCATCCTGTTGCTGGGCCGCCTGCTCGCGGGCCCGGGCCTGCTCCAGCTCCCCGGCAAGCGCTTCCAGGTCGACCTCACCGGCCTCCGCCTGCAGGTGGGCCTGCTCTTCCCGGAGCCGTCGCCCGCGCTCTGCCAGCCCGGCCAGCTGCCCGTCGAGCTGTTCGATGCGTGCTCGCTCCACTTCGACGACTTCTCGGGCATTGGCCGCCTCGCGATTGAACTCGTCCCAGGCGGCCTGCCAGTCCTGCATGGCCTGCTCGGCACTGCGCAGCGCCTCGGCGGACTCGGCTTCCTTTCGGTGCGCGGCCTCCAGCTCCGGGCCGAGCTCTCCGAGCACCCGGTTGAGCTCCTCGAGGGTCTCGTTATCCCGGTTGATCTGCTCATGAATCTCCAGCAGGCCCTGCTCCGCCTGCTCGAGTTCCTGGGCCTGGCGTTGGCGCAGGTCCTTCGCATGCTGGATGGACTGCTCGAGGCGCGCGATCTCCGAGCCGACGCGGTAGTAGTCGCCCTGCACGACATTCAGGGCCTCGCCGTCCTCGCGGTGCTGCTCCCGGGCTGCCTCGAGGTCCGCCTCGACGCGCCGCAGCGCCGCCACGGTTTCCTGGAGCCGATTCTCCCGCTCGGCAAGTATCGTCCTGTGCCTGGCCTCCTCCGCCTCGAGGCCGCCCAGCCGGAGCGCCAGCAGCTCCGCTTCCAGGCGCCGCTCCTCGGCCTTCATTTCTCGATAACGCTCTGCGGTGCGGGCCTGGCGCTGCAGGTGCCTGATCTGCTTCTCGACCTCTTCGCGCAGGTCGTTGAGCCGCTCGAGGTTTTCGCGCGTGTGGCGAATGCGCGTTTCCGTCTCCCGCCGCCGCTCCTTGTACTTCGAGATTCCGGCTGCTTCCTCGAGATAGGTCCGCAACTCCTCGGGCTTGGCCTCGATCAGCCGGGAGATCATCCCCTGCTCGATAATCGCGTAGCTGCGCGGGCCCAGGCCGGTGCCGAGGAACAGGTGGGTGATGTCCTTGCGGCGGCAGCGTGAGCCGTTGAGGAAGTAGTTCGAGGTGCCGTCCCGGGACAGCACGCGGCGCGCGGAAATCTCCGTGAAACCGGCATACTGCCCGCCGGCGGCGCCGTCGGAATTGTCGAACACGAGCTCGATGGACGCCGTGCCAACAGGCTTACGGCTCGTGGAGCCATTGAAGATCACGTCCGTCATGGCGTCCCCGCGAAGATGCTTGGCGGAGCTCTCTCCCATCACCCAGCGAACCGCGTCGATGACGTTGGACTTGCCGCAGCCGTTCGGCCCAACGACGCCGACAAGGTTGCTCGGGAATCGGATCGTGGTCGGGTCGACGAAAGACTTGAAGCCAGCCAGCTTGATCTTGCTGAGACGCATGCAGGGGAATTTCCAGGCCAGTCGCGGCGCGTGATTATCAGAACCGCGCTAGTGTAAAGTAAATCGCCTTCAAATCCACTCGCCGCGGGCGCGCTTTCAAGCCGCGCGGCAGTTGCTTCCACAGGAGTTCCAACGTGTCAGAACTGCGCGCGCTGGGGGCCGATGCCTCTCCCAACCGGGAGCTCGAGACCTTTCCGAATCCCTCTCCCGAGCGGGACTACACGATTCGCATCCGGATCCCGGAATTCACCTGCCTCTGCCCCAAGACCGGCCAGCCCGACTTCGCGGAGATCCTGGTGGAGTATGTGCCCGATCAGCGTTGCATCGAGCTCAAGTCCCTCAAGCTCTATATGTGGAGCTTCCGCGACGAAGGCGCCTTTCACGAGGCCGTCACCAACCAGATGCTCCGGGACCTGAGCGGCCGTTTGGCTCCGCGCTACATGCGCGTGACGGCGGTTTTCAATGTGCGCGGCGGGCTCTATACCTCCGTGGTCGCCGAACACCGTTCGGAAGACTGGACACCACCCGCCCGAGTGGAGCTCCCCTGAGTCCGACCCGACTCGCCCTCGGGAGCTGCCGGGACTGGACTCCGGGCGCAAAACGGGCTAAAAAGCGCAGTTTGTATCGCCGGCCCCGGCGGCCCCTCGTGGCTTCTCGGGGACCCTCCATAGCAGAAGATTTTCGTACCGCCGGGAGGCCATGATGCCCGCCAGCAAGAGCAGCAAGAAGAGAACGACGACCGCCAGGGCGTCTGCTGCGAAGAAGAAGACCTCAGTGAAGAAGACCCCGGTCAAGAAGAGCGCCGCGAAGAAAGCGCCGGCCCGCAAGACCGTGGCCAAGCAGGCCCCCAGCAAGAAGAAAGCGACTGGCAGGACAGCCAGCAAGAAGAAGGCTGCTGCCAAGACGGCGACCAAGAAGAAGGTTGCGGCCAAGAAGACTGCCAGCAAGAAGAAGACGGCGAGCAAGAAGAAGGCACCCGCCAGGAAGGCGACCAGCAGGAAGAAAGCCGTCGCGAAGGCGCCGGCCAGGAAGAAGCCTGCGGCGAAGAAATCTGCCGCCAAGAAAAAGGCCGTGAGCAAGAAGAAGGCTCCCGCCCGCAAGGCGGCAGCCAAGAAGACGCCGGCCAGGAAGACGGTGAGCAAGAAGAAGGCTCCCGCCCGCAAGGCCGCAAAGAAGCCGACCGCGGCCAAGAAGGCTGCTCCCGGCAAGGCCAGCGCCAGGAAGGCCCCGGCAAAGAAGGCGGGGACCCGGCGCCGGACGAAGAAGCCGCTCGCCATCGCCCTGGAGCGGCCGGAGCCTACATTCGCGTTCTCGGGTCCGCTGAAGTCGTTCAAGCCCTACCAGCCGAAGCCCGGCGAGGACTATATGAGCGACCGGATGCTCGAGCATTTCCGCATGATCCTGGACGCGTGGAAGCAGGAGCTCATGGAGGAAGTCGATCGAACCGTCCATCACATGAAGGACGAGGCGGCCAACTTCCCCGATCCGAACGATCGTGCGACCCAGGAGTCCGAATTCGGCCTCGAGCTCCGCACCCGCGACCGGGAGCGCAAGCTGCTGAAGAAGATCGAGCAGGCCCTGCAGCGGATCGAGGATGGCACCTACGGCTTCTGCTCCGAGACCGGCGAGGAGATCGGGTTGCGTCGCCTCGAGGCCCGACCCGTCGCGACTCTCACGGTCGAGGCGCAGGAGCGTCGTGAGCTGGCCGAGAAGCAGTACCGCGATCGCGACGACCGCTGATTCGACCACCGGCCCGGAGGGACCCGCATACCGGGCCGCGGGTTCCTACCGGGGCCGCTTCGCTCCCTCCCCGACCGGCCCCCTCCACTTCGGCTCACTGTTGGCTGCGGTCGGCAGCTGGCTCGATGCCCGCGCAGCCGGGGGTGCCTGGCTGTTGCGCATCGAGGATATCGATCCCCCCAGGGAGCTGCCCGGTGCCATCGACGCGATCCTGCGAGCGCTCGAGGCCTTCGGGTTGGAGTGGGATGGCCCGGTCGTCTACCAGAGCCGCCGCGTGCCGGCGTTCGCCGCCGCCCTGGAGCAACTCGTCGACGAGGGCTGGGTGTATGCCTGCGAGTGCAGCCGGGCCGGGATTGCGGCCGCCAACAAGGCACTGGGGAACGCGACTCCCGGTCGCTATCCCGGCACCTGCCGCGGGCGCGGCCTGTCCGTGGAGCAAGCCCCCGTGCTGCGGGTGCTTACCGACCCGGAGGAGCTGGGCCTCCACGACCGTCTGCAAGGCTGGTTCAGCCAGCGCCTGGAACGGGATATCGGCGACTTCATCGTGCGGCGGCGCGACGGCCTCTTTGCCTACCAGCTCGCCGTGGTGGTGGACGATGCAGCAGCCGGGGTCACCGATATTGTGCGCGGTGTGGACCTGCTGGACTCGACGCCTCGCCAGATCTGGCTGCAGCGCCTTCTGGGCCTGCCCACGCCCCGCTACATGCATCTGCCGGTCATCGTTACGCCGGAGGGCGACAAACTGAGCAAGCAGACCGGTGCGGCGGCCCTGGACCTGAAACAGGCGGGGCGCCTGGCTTCGCTCGCCCTGGAGTGCCTGGGCCTGCCGCCGCCTGTCGAGCTCCGTGCCGCCCCGCCGGATGAGCAATGGACCTGGGCCATAACGCGCTGGAGCCCGCAGCATCTGGCCGCCCGCCGCAGCATCTCTGCCCCCGCCGAGCTTTAGCTGCACTGCAAAATGGATTATCTTTAGCAGTCAGAAGCCTCTCTACCGGCCGGTCCCCGGCCGCACACCATGGAACCCGTAATGAGCGACCCCCGGATTATCAAGAAGTACCCGAACCGCCGCCTCTACGACACCGAGGAGAGCAGGTACATCACCCTGGCCGACATCAAGCGGCTGGTCGTGGAGAAGGTCGATTTCGTCGTGGTGGAGAAGAAGACCGGCAAGGACATCACGCGCAGCATCATGCTGCAGGTGATCAGCGAGCAGGAACAGAGCGGCGAGCCCATCATGAGCCGCGACTTCCTGTCCCAGATCATTCGCTCCTACGGCAGCGCCATGCAGGGCATGGTTGGCGGCTACCTCGACCAGAGCCTGCGGCTCTTCATGAACCAGCAGCACCAGCTTCGTGAGCGGGTCAAGGAAGTGGTGGGCGTGGATCCGGTCGGGATGGTCGCCGGAATCGCCCAGAAGAACTATCAGCGCTGGAAGGCCCTCCAGGAGGAGATCTTCCGCAGCTTCGCGTCTTCACGGCACGACGAGGACGACGACCAGAAGGGGTCCGGCAGCCGGGGCGGCAAACGCTGAGGGGACACCCCGGGATGTGTTGACAGAGCCTGGACAGACTGATATTGTGCACCGCGTCAATTGGTGCAACGCATCACTCTTGACGACTCCTCCATTTGGTCGCTTCACGCGTCCGCTTTAAAGCCCCCGCCGGCAACGACGGGGGCTTTTTTTGACCCTCAGTCGAGGTTGCGCATGCTCAGGCGGATCCGCCCCTGGCGGTCCACCTCGAGCACCTTGACGCGGACGGAGTCGCCTTCCTTCAGCTTGTCGCTGACGCGTTCCACGCGCTCGTCGGAGATCTGGGAAATGTGCACCAACCCGTCCTTGCCGGGCAGGATGGTCACGAAGGCACCGAAGTCCATCAGGCGAGCGACCTTGCCCTCATAGATCTGCCCCACCTCGACCTCGGCCGTGATCAGGTCGATCCGGCGCCGGGCCTCGCGGCCGGACTCACCGTCCACCGAGGCGATGCGGACCGTGCCGTCGTTCTCGATGTCGATGGTGGCCCCGGTCTCCTCGGTGATCTGGCGGATGACGGAGCCGCCCTTGCCGATCACGTCGCGAATCTTCTCGGGGTCGATCTTGAACGCAATGATGGTCGGGGCCCAGTCGGACATCTTCTCGCGGGGCTTGTCGATGACCTGATTCATCTCGCCGAGGATATGCAGGCGCGCCTCCCGGGCCTGGGCCAGGGCGTCGGACATGATCTCCTGCGTGATGCCGTCGATCTTGATGTCCATCTGCAGCGCCGTCACCCCGTCGGACGTTCCGGCCACCTTGAAGTCCATGTCGCCGAGGTGGTCCTCGTCACCCAGGATGTCGGTCAGGACGGCGTAGCTGTCGCCCTCCTTCACCAGCCCCATCGCCACACCCGCCACGGGGGCTGCGACGGGCACACCGGCGTCCATCAGCGCCAGGCTGGCGCCGCAGACGCTGGCCATGGAGCTGGAGCCGTTGGACTCGGTCACTTCGGATACGACGCGCAACACGTAGGGGAACTCCTCCGTGCTGGGCAGCACGGCCTGGACCGCGCGCCGGGCCAGCTTGCCGTGGCCGATCTCGCGGCGCTTCGGCCCCAGCATGAAGCTGGTCTCGCCAACGCAGAACGGCGGGAAGTTGTAGTGCAGCATGAAGGGCTCGCGGAACTCGCCCGACAAGGCGTCGATGATCTGCGCGTCCCGGCCGGTACCGAGCGTGGTCACCACCAGGGCCTGGGTCTCGCCACGCGTGAACAGCGCGGAGCCGTGAGTGCGCGGCAGCACGCCGGTACGCACCTGGATCGGGCGCACGGTGCGCGTGTCGCGCCCGTCGATGCGCGGCTCGCCACGGATCACGCGCCCGCGGACGATGCGGCTCTCGAGCGCGTTCAGCGCATCCTTGACCTCTTCGGTGCTCCAGGCCGGGGCGTCGCCGCCGCACAGCTTTTCCTTCACCGCGGTCTTGATCTCGTCGACCTTCGCGTAACGATCCTGCTTGACGGTGATCAGGTAGGCATCGTTGAGCGCGGCCTCGGCCTCGGCGGCGACGGCCGCGTCGAGGTCGTCATTGCCCGCCGGCGCCGTCCAGTCCCAGGCGGGCTTGCCCGCCTCCGCCTTCAGCTCGTTGATGGCATTGATCACCACCTGCATCTGCTCGTGGCCGAAAACCACGGAGCCAAGCATCACATCCTCGGGCAGCACCTTGGCTTCCGACTCGACCATCAGCACCGCCTGTGCCGTGCCCGCGACCACGAGATCGAGCTTCGACTCGGCCAGCTGGGTGTTGGTCGGATTGAGCACGTACTCCCCGTTGATGTAGCCCACGCGCGCGGCGCCAATCGGCCCGGCGAAGGGCAGGCCCGACAGCGACAGGGCCGCGGAGGCGCCGATCAGCGAGGGGATATCCGGGTCCACGTCGGGGTTCGCCGACATCACGGTAGAAATCACCTGAACTTCGTTCAGGAACCCCTTGGGAAACAAGGGGCGAATCGGGCGATCGATGAGCCGCGATGTGAGCGTTTCTTTTTCCGTCGGCCGGCCCTCGCGCTTGAAGAAGCCGCCAGGAATGCGCCCCGCCGCATAGGTCTTTTCCTGGTAGTTGCAGGTCAGGGGGAAGAACTTCTGGTTCTCCGCCGCCTGCTTGCGGCCCACGGCGGTGACGAGTACCACCGTGTCGCCCATGTTGACCATGACGGCGGCATCCGCCTGCCGCGCAATTTCTCCGGTCTCGATCGTGACCGTGTGAGCACCGTACTGGAAGGTTTTCTTGGTAGGAGTCAGATTCACTTTCTTCGCCTGTGTTCTGCCGGTCCCCATGACCGGTCTTGAAAGGTGGCTCAGCGACGCAGGCCGAGACGGGAGATGAGGTCCTGATAGCGGCCGATGTCCTTCCGCTTCAGATAATCCAGCAGCTGGCGCCGCTGGTTGACCAGCTTCAGCAGCCCGCGCCGCGAATGATGGTCCTTCTTGTGGGTGCTGAAGTGCTCCGTCAGCTCGCTGATTCGCGCCGACAACAGCGCGACCTGCACTTCCGGAGAGCCCGTGTCGGCGTTCCCGCGACCGTACTCGTTGATGATTTCTTTCTTCTGCTCGACCGACAGAGGCATCTGTTATCTCCTGGAAACCTTCTCTGCTGTTGACCGTCTGTAAAGCAGGCCATTCTATCCCGTCAACGCGGTTTCGGACAAGCCTGCGGACGGCAAAAATCCTTTATCTTCGTTACGTTAGCTGTTGGTCCGCCGTGCTCAGCAGCCGTTTAGCCCGGACTCCGCCCGTCTCGTCGCGTTCGACAAGCCCGATGAAGCCCGCCGGACCGTAGGCACGCGCCAGTCCGGGTCCGCCGGCAGCCTCGCTTTCGACCACCTGGCCGCAGCGGAGCCGACGCACGTCGTCGGACGGCAGCTCCAGCGCCGGCAGGCCCGGCAGCGCCGCATCGGCAGGCAGCACGACCTCCGCGAGTGCCCCCGGACCGCGCGCGGCACGCTCGCGCAGCTCTTCCAGCGAATGCATGCCGGAGGCTTCGAAGGGGCCGGCCCGCACGCGCCGAAGCTCCCTGACATGCCCGCAGCTGCCGACGGCGGCCGCAATGTCCTCGACCAGCGTGCGCACGTAGGTGCCCTTGGAGCAGTCAACTCGCAGCACGAATTCCGGGGGCTGCCAGCCGAGCAGGTCCAGCCGATGAATCTCGACATCCCGCGCTGGTCGCTCGACTTCCTCGCCGCGCCTGGCCTTGCGGTACAACCTCTCGCCCCCCTGCTTCAACGCGGAGTACATCGGGGGAATCTGCCGGATCGGACCCCGGAACCGGTCGAGGGCTTCTGCCATGCGATCCCGCGCCACCTGCTCCCAGGGGCAGGACTCGACGATCTCTCCCTCGGCGTCGCCGGTGGCCGTGCGTGTGCCGAGCCGCCCCCTCACCTCGTAGCCCTTGGCCGCGGCCAGCAGGTAGCCGGAGAACCGCGTGGCCTGCCCGAGACAGATAGGCAACAAGCCGCTGGCCAGCGGGTCGAGGCTGCCGGTGTGGCCCGCCTTGCGGACCGCGAACAGGTGCTTGACCTGTTGCAGCGCCGCATTCGACGACAGCCCGACTGGCTTGTCGAGCAGGACTACGCCGTCAGCCGCGACCTCGGGCCGCGCCGGCGTCGGGGCTTCATTCATCCTCGCGATGCCGGTCGCGGTCCGTCGCCACGGCCTCGTCGATGAGTTCCGCCAGGCGCGCGCCCCGCTCGAGGCTCTCGTCGTGCCGGAAATGCAAAGCCGGCACCTGCCGGATGTGCATCGCCCGCCCAAGCTTGCCCCTGATCAGGCCGGACGCGCGGCCCAGGGCTTCGCCCACGGGTGCCGCATCGGCCGCCGGATCGAGGAGGCTGAACCAGACGGTCGCATGCGACAGGTCGCGGGAGACGTCGACCGCGGTAATGCTCACGCCCTGCACCCGCGGGTCCTTGACGTCGCGCAGCAGCACTTCTCCCAGCAGGCGCTGAATCTGCTCGCCGACCCGGCGATTGCGCGCGAACTCCTTGGGCATCGGATCCTAGAGGCTCCGGGCCACTTCGACCCGCTCGAAACACTCGATCTGGTCGCCGGCGCGGACGTCGTTGTAGTTCTTCACGCCGATGCCGCACTCGGTGCCGGACTTGACCTCGTTCACGTCGTCCTTGAAGCGGCGCAGCGACTCCAGCTGGCCCTC
Organism: Gammaproteobacteria bacterium; assembly: GCA_050125045.1. Lineage (GTDB taxonomy): Bacteria > Pseudomonadota > Gammaproteobacteria > Steroidobacterales > XN24 > XN24. The sequence goes on from JASFEC010000017.1 coordinate 12,562, forward strand.
GAAGATGACGACATTGTCGCGCAGCACACGAATCGGGTTGTTCCGGCGCACCGTGCCCTCGGTCACGAGGCAGCCGGCCACCTGCCCGAACTTCGGCGAGCTGAACACCTCGCGAACCTCGGCCACACCAATGATCTGCTCGCGAATTTCCGGCGACAGCATGCCGACGATGGCCTGCTTCACGTCGTCGATGGCCTCGTAAATGATGCTGTAGTAACGGACGTCGACCCCGGTTTCCTTGATCGCGTTCCGGGCCGCCCCGTCAGCACGGACGTTGAAGCCGATGACGATGGCGTTGGAGGCAGCGGCAAGGTTCACGTCGGACTCGGTGATGCCGCCGACATTGCTGCCGATGACGTTGACCTTCACCTCTTCGTTAGAGAGGCGAGTCATCGCGTCCCGCAGCGCCTCGGCGCTGCCCTGCACATCGGCCTTGATAAGCAACTGAACCGAATCGGTCTCGCCCTCCTCCATCTGGCTGAACACATCCTCGAGCTTGGAGGCCTGCTGCTTCGCCAGCTTGACGTCGCGGAACTTGCCCTGGCGATGCAGGGCCACCTCGCGCGCCTTGCGCTCATCGGGCAGGACGACCACGTCGTCACCCGCCATAGGCGTTCCCGACAGGCCCAGGACCTGGACCGGGGTCGAGGGCCCCGCCTCCGTGAGCGGCTTGCCCAGCTCGTTGAACATGGCGCGCACGCGACCGTATTCGCGCCCCGCGAGAAGTGCATCACCCTGCTCCAGCCGACCTTGCTGCACCAGCACCGTCGCCACCGCGCCCCGTCCCTTTTCGAGGCTGGACTCGATGACCACGCCCTTGGCAGGCCCCGTGTCCACCGCCTGCAACTCGAGCACCTCGGCCTGCAGGGCCACCGAATCCAGCAGGGCGTCCACGCCCTCGCCGGTCTTCGCGGAGACGTTCACGAACTGCGTGTCGCCACCCCAGTCCTCGGGGATGACCTCGTGCTGCGCCAGCTCGCTCTTGACCCGCTCCGGATCGCTGCCGGGCTTATCGATCTTGTTGACCGCGACCACCAGCGGCACCTCGGCGGCGCGCGCGTGCTGGATGGCTTCCACGGTCTGCGGCATCACGCCGTCGTCGGCAGCGACGACCAGGATGACCACGTCCGTGGCCTGCGCGCCGCGGGCGCGCATCGCCGTGAAGGCCGCATGGCCCGGCGTATCAAGGAACGTGATCCGGCCCTTGTCGGATTCCACGACGTAGGCGCCGATGTGCTGGGTGATCCCGCCGGCCTCGCCGGCCGCCACGCGGCTGCGCCGGATAAAGTCGAGCAACGACGTCTTGCCGTGGTCGACATGGCCCATGATGGTTACCACCGGCCAGCGCGCCACGGCCTCGCCGCCACCCTTGACGACCTCTTCCACAACCTCCTCGATCTGGTTCTCCTTGAGAACCTTCGGAGTGTGGCCCATCTCCTCGACCACCAGCACCGCGGTGTCCTGGTCGATGACCTGGTTGATAGTCACCATGGCGCCCATGCTCATCATGGTCTTGATGACTTCCGTGGCCTTGACGGCCATCTTCTGGGCCAGCTCGGCAACTGTGATGGTCTCGGGAATGGCAACTTCGCGCTTGACCGGCGCGGTCGGACGCTCGAAGCCCTGGCGCTCGATCTGGGTGCCGCCCGTGCGGCGGCCCACCGGCGCGCGCTTGCGGCGGCGACCTGTCTTGTCGCCGGCCACGTGCAGCTCCTTGCGGCCGTACTTCGTGGCGGCCCCGTCGCCACCGGCGCCACGGCGGGGCCCGGCGCGCTCGGCCTCACGGCGCTTGCGATCCTCGTCGGCCGAGCGCTTGCGCGCCTCGGCGGCCGCACGCGCCTCGGCCTCGGCGGCAGCGCGGGCTTCCGCCTCTGCCTGGCGCTTGACCTCTTCCTCCGCATCGCGCTTGGCCTGCTCCTCGGCCTCGAGACGCTTGGCTTCTTCCTCGCGCTTGCGCTGCTCTTCCTCGGAGGAACGACGGGCCTCTTCCTCTGCCTTGCGCCTCGCGGCTTCCTCCGCCTCGCGCTGGCGGTCAAGCTCTTCCTGCTGCTGGCGCGCCTGCTCCTCGAGCACATCGCGCTTGACGTAGGTGCGCTTCTTGCGGACCTCCACGTTCACGGTTCGCGCTCGGCCCTGGCCCACCGGCTGCCGCAGCTCGCTCTGCGTCTTCCGCTTGAGCGTGATCTTGCGCGGCGTTGCCGCCGGCGCCTCGCGGCCGTGGCTCTCGCGCAGGTAGCTCAGCAGCTCGAGCTTGGCCTCGTCGCTGATCGTGTCGTCTGCGCCCTTCACCTCGATACCGGCTTCCGCCAGCTGCACGAGCAGCCGGTCGACGGGCAGCTTAAGGACTTCAGCGAACTGGGAAACAGTGACCTCGGCCATAAATCTCGGAACCTCGTATTCAGCCGTTCTCTTCGGCGCTCTCGAACCAGTGCGCCCGGGCAGCCATGATCAGCTTGCCGGCGCGCTCCTCGTCCAGGCCCTCGATGTCGAGGAGCTCGTCCGTGGCCTGCTCGGCCAGGTCTTCGCGCGTCTGGATGCCACGCGCCGCCAGGGCGTAAGCCAGACCCTTGTCCATGCCATCGAGCTCCAGCAGGTCCTCCGCCGGCTCGGACTGGTCGAGCTTTTCTTCCGTGGCGATGGCCTGGGTGATCAGCACGTCGCGGGCACGGTTGCGGAGCTCCTCCACGATGTCTTCGTCGAACTCCTCGATGGACAAGAGCTCCGCGGTCGGCACATAGGCGATCTCCTCGATGCTGGAGAAGCCCTCCTGCACCAGGATCACCGCCACTTCCTCGTCCACGTCGAGCTGCGTCTTGAAACTGTCGATCAGCTTGCGGGATTCAGACTCGTTCTTTTCCTCTGCCTCGGCCGCCGTCATGACATTCAGCTCCCAGCCGGAAAGCTCGCTGGCGAGCCGGACGTTCTGGCCGCCGCGACCGATAGCCTGGGACAGCTTGTCCTCCTCGACCGCCACGTCCATCCCGTGTGCTTCCTCGTCGACGACGATCGACACGACCTCCGCCGGGGACATGGCATTGATCACGAACTGCGCCGGGTTGTCGTCCCAGGGGATGATGTCGACCCGCTCGCCGGCCAGCTCGTTGGAAACCGCCTGCACCCGGGAACCGCGCATCCCGACGCAGGCTCCGATGGGGTCGATCCGCTGGTCGAGACTCTTGACCGCGATCTTGGCCCGGTGCCCGGGGTCGCGGGCCGCGCCGAGAATCTGGATCAGCCCCTGGCCGACCTCGGGCACTTCGAGCTTGAAGAGTTCGACGATGAATTCCGGCGCCGTGCGGGACAGGAAAATCTGCGGGCCGCGCGGCTCGGACCGTACATCGCGCACCCAGCCCTTGATCCGGTCCTGAGTCCGAACCGCCTCGCGCGGAATCATCTCGTCGCGCGGTATGAACCCCTCGGCATTGCCGCCGAGGTCAACGAAGACGCCATTGCGGTCCACGCGCTTCACGATGCCGCCGATGAGCGTGCCGATGCGGTCCTTGAACTCCTCGACGACCTGGGCCCGCTCGGCCTCGCGGACTTTCTGCACAACGACCTGCTTCGCTGTCTGCGCAAGAATCCGTCCCGAGGGCGTGACGTCCAGCGGCTCCTCGACGTACCCGTCAACCTCGGCGGCGGGATCGACCTCGAGCGCGTCCTCGAGCCGGAGCTCCTTGCTCGGCGTTTCCAGCTCGGAGGAATCGTCGGCGAACACCTTCCAGCGCCGGAACGTCTTCACCTCACCCGACTTGCGGTCCATCGTCACGCGCGTGTCGATGTCCTCGCCGACGAACTGCTTGCGCGCCGCCGTCGCCAAGGCCATCTCCAGGGCGTCGAAAATGATCTCTTTGTCGAGTTCCTTTTCGGCCGACACCTGTTCGATTACTTGCAGGATTTCCTTGTTCATCTCAGTTGGCTCGATTCCCGCGTCAGAACTCCGGCACCAGCCGGGCAGATTCAATATCGGACAGCGCCAGCTCGATGCTCTCGCCATCCACCTCCAAAGCCAGCGCGCCCTCCTCAACCCCCAGGATGCGGCCCTTGTAGCGCCGCCGCCCGGGCCGGCCCCGCGCCAACACGATCTTGGCCAGGTGCCCCTGCTGCCGCCGGAAATGCTCCTCCGTCCGCAGCGGGCGGTCCATCCCCGGCGACGACACCTCGAGCACGTAGTGCCCGGGGATCGGGTCTTCCACGTCCAGCACGCCGCTCACGCGGTGGCTGACCCGCTCGCAATCTTCGACCGAAATACCTTCCTCGCGGTCGATATAAAGCCTGAGCGTGCCCGAGCCGCCGGGACCGGGGGCATCCAGCTCCACGAGCTCGTATCCAAGCGCCGCCACCTCGGGCGTCAGCAGCTCAAGCAGTTTCTCTCTCAGCATCAAAGTCTTATAAACAAAAAATGGGCCCTGCGGCCCACCTGTGCGCCCCGCCTTCGGGGCCGACCCCCGGACCCTTGCCGGGGCCCGGATAAAGAAAAAGCCCCAGCGGGGCCTTTTCCGGCGAAAAGCTTGGTAGCGGGGGCAGGATTCGAACCTGCGACCTTCGGGTTATGAGCCCGACGAGCTGCCAGACTGCTCCACCCCGCATCCGCAGACCGGTATTCTAGGGAAGGCGTTGCGGCAGTGCAAGGGGAGCGCCCCCCGCGGAGCAACGAGCCTAACGGACCACCCCAGAGACCGCGATCAGCGCCTGCGGGAAGATCCCGAGCGCGAGGACGAGCAAGCCGTTGAGGCTCAAAACCAGCCGCAGGTCGCTCCCCGCGACCAGCGGCGCCTCGTCTACCGGATCATCGAAATACATCAGCTTGACGACGCGCAGGTAGTAGAAGGCTCCGATCACCGAGAACAGGACGCCGGCGATGGCCAGCCAGGTCCGTCCGATTTCAATCACGGCGGCCAGCACGGCGAACTTTGCGTAAAAGCCGAGCAGCGGAGGCACGCCGGCCATGCTGAACATGACGACCAGCATGATCGCCGCGAACCACGGGCTCCGAGCGTTCAAGCCGCGGAAATCATCCAGTGCCTCGGCCTCGAAACCCGCCCGGCTGAGCAGGATGATCATGCCGAAGGCTGCCGCCGCCATGATCACATAGGCCAGCGTGTAGTAGATGGCCGCCTCGTACCCGGCAGTGGTCCCCGCGAGAATGC
>JASFEC010000018.1:0-17020 GCA_050125045.1 Gammaproteobacteria bacterium
CGCGGAGCAGAACCTGGCCGCCTGGCAGGAGTTCCAGCGGAGCGTATTCGGCGGCGGCAGGACGCGGACGCAAAACGAGGCCGCCGCCAAGGGGCGCGAGAAAAAGAAGTAAGTGGTTGTTTATAAGAATTTATTTCTCGCTCAGGGGATCCTGAATCCGAGTTTTTGCAATGCAAAATAATCTCTGCTAGGCTGATACCGGAAATGGCGCTGTCAGGCGCCGGGCAATCACCAGGCCGAGGAAACGACCATGAACAACGGATTCGAGAACATTTACGCCAAGGCGGAAGCCGCCATGGCCCCCTTGTCCGAGCTCGCCGAGTTCGGCTTCGATGCCTTCGACAAGGGCTTGCAGTTCCAGGCGGAGTTGCTGGGCGATGCCATCGAGCTCTTCACCGATGAGATGAAGCTGCTGTCGAGCGCGACCAGCCCGACGGAATACTTCCAGGGCCAGGTCGAGGTGGCGCAGACCTGCGCGGGCCGCGCCCAGAAGCGGCTCGAGGCGGTCGCCGCTGCCGCGACGGAAGCGCAGGGCACGTTCGCCACCTGGGCGGAGCGTGGCCTCGAGCAGGCCCAGTCGACTTTCGGCGAGGCCTTCGCGGCGGCCCAGGCGGCTGCCCCGAAGCCGAGCGGCCGTAAGGCGGCCTGAGCCGCTGCACAACTGACGGGCGGGACGTGATCGTCCCGCCCGTCCTGTTTTCGGCTTGCGGCCCGCCGGCGCGGGTGGCAAGTTCATGACTGGAATCGCCGGCACCCGGCCGCGAGCAACCATCGAGGCAGGCATCACCATGAGCTCTTCCCAGCGCGAAGTCGTCGTCATCTCCGCCGTCCGTACGGCGATCGGCACCTACGGCGGGGGACTGGCCGGCACGCCTCCGGCCGACCTGGCCGCGTTGTGCGTGCGCGAAGCGGTGGCGCGCGCCGGGGTCGAGCCGCAGGCGATCGATCACTGCGTCTTCGGCAACGTCATCCACACCGAGCCCCGCGACATGTACATGGCGCGGGTGGCCGCGGTGAACGGGGGGCTGCCCGTGGAGACCCCCTCGCTGACGGTGAACCGGCTGTGCGGCAGCGGACTGCAGGCCGTGGTCTCCGCGGCCCAGCTCATCCAGCAGGGCGATGCCGCGGCGGCGGTCGCCGGTGGCGCCGAGTGCATGAGCCGGGCGCAGTATTGGCTGCCGGGGATGCGCTTCGGGCAGCGCCTTGGCGACGGCCAGGTGATCGACGCCATGGTCGGTGCCCTCAGCGATCCCTTCGATTCATGCCACATGGGTATCACGGCCGAAAACGTCGCCGAGCGCTGGGGCATCAGCCGCGAAGACCAGGACGCCCTGGCGCTGGAAAGCCAGCAGCGGGCGGCACGGGCGATCGACGAGGGCCGCTTCCAGGGCCAGATCGTGCCGGTCGAAATCAAGGTCAAGCGGCAGACGAAGGCCTTCGACACCGACGAGCACGTGCGGCGCGAGACGACGCTGGAAGGGCTGGCCAAGCTGCGGCCGGCTTTCAAGGGCGACGGCAGCGTCACCGCCGGTAACGCTTCCGGCCTCAACGATGGGGCGGCCGCAACGGTGCTGATGGAGCGTGGTGCGGCCGAGGCGGCCGGGCTCAAGCCGATGGCCCGCCTGGTGGGCTACAGCTTCGCGGGCGTGGAGCCGAAGTACATGGGTATCGGCCCGGTGCCGGCCACCCGCGCGCTGCTCGACCGGCTGGGCCTCAGCGTTGCCGACATCGACGTCTTCGAGGTGAACGAAGCGTTCGCAGCCCAGGCGCTGGCGGTCTGCCGCGACCTCGAGCTGCCCGCCGACAAGGTGAACGTCAACGGCAGCGGCATCTCGCTGGGCCACCCGATCGGGGCCACGGGCTGCGTGATCACCGTCAAGGCGCTGCACGAGCTCGAGCGCGTGGCCGGCCGCTACGCGCTGGTGACGATGTGCATCGGCGGTGGCCAGGGCATCGCCGCCGTTTTCGAGCGCGTGGGCTGAAGGGGTACCCATGGCCGTGCTGAAGCATTTCACGCCCGCCAACCTGCAGTCCCAGTACCAGATGGCGCGGGTGATGGCGGGCCTTTCCACCGACGTGAGCCGCGCCTACGCGCAGTGGATGGCGGCGCTGGCCCTGCATCCCGGTTTCGTGATGAAGCACTCCGTCGCGCTGACCGGGGAGTACCTCGGTATCAGCGGCGAGCTCCTGCGCGAGGCCGTGGGCGGCCCGGGGAAGGCCAACGGCTACGGCGGCGACCGGCGCTTCAAGGGCGAGAACTGGGACCAGCGCCCGGTATTCAACGCGGTGCGCAAGGCCTGGCAGGCGACCACCCGGACCACGCTGTCGCTGGCTGACGGCACTCCCGGGCTGGATGCCGATACGGCGCGCAAGCTGCGCTTTTTCACCGGCCAGTTCCTCGACGCAGTGGCGCCGAGCAACTTCGCGCTGAGCAATCCCGAGGTACTCGCCGCAGCGAAGGCTTCCAAGGGTCGCAACTTCATCGACGGTCTCCGCAACTTCTGGTCTGACCTCGACCTGGAGCATGGCCGGCTGAATATCAGCATGTCCGACATGGGGGCGTTCAAGGTCGGCCGCGACCTGGCCGTCACGCCGGGCAAGGTCGTGTACCAGAACGACCTGATGCAGCTGATCCAGTACACCCCCACCACCAAGAAGGTGGCGCGGCGGCCGCTGCTCTTCATCCCGCCCTGGCTGAACAAGTACTACGTGCTGGACATGCAGCCCTCGAACTCCATGGTGCGCTGGGCCGTCGACCAGGGGCACACGGTGTTCCTGATCTCCTGGGTCAACCCGACCGCGGAGACGCGGGACAAGACCTTCGACGACTACCTGCGCGAGGGCCCGCTGGCGGCCCTCGACGTGATCAAGGACATCACCGGCCAGGCCGAGGTCAATGCCATGGGCTACTGCCTCGGCGGGATCCTGCTGACCGTCTTGCTGGCCTGGCTGGAGAAGAAGGGCCTGAAGCCGATCCGCTCAGCCACTTTCATGACCACGCTGGTGGATTACTCCGATGTCGGCGACATCAAGGTCTTCGTCACCGAGGAACTGGTCGACCGGCTGGAGGCGGTGGGCCGCACCAAGGGCTTTATCCCCGGCGACAACGTGTCCTGGGGATTCCGCATGCTGCGCGCCCCGGACCTGATCTGGTCGTTCATCATCAATCACTACCTGCTCGGCAAGCCGCGCGTTCCTTTCGACCTGCTGTTCTGGAACGAGGACGCCACCAACATGCCGGCGGCCTGCCATACCTGGTTCATGCGCAACATGTACCTGAAGAATCTGCTGCGGGTGCCGGACGCGCTGGAAGTCGCGGGCGAGCAGATCGACGTGACGCGCATCCAGACGCCGTCCTACGTCCTCGCGACGCGCGACGACCACATCGCGCCCTGGAAGACCTGCTACGAGACGACCCAGCTGTTCGGCGGTCGGACCCGCTTCGTGCTAGGCAACTCGGGCCACATCGCAGGCGCCATCAATCCGCCGACCAAGGTGAAGTACGGGTACCGAGCCGGCGACGACACGCCGGCCGACCCGGAAGCGTGGTTCAAGGCCACCGAGGAGCAGCCCGGCAGCTGGTGGCTGGACTGGGGCAAATGGCTGAAGCGGCACGCCGGCGGCCAGGTCAATGCCCGCCGGCCCGGGCGGCACAAGGACTATCCCGCCATCGAGGACGCGCCCGGCTCCTACGTGCAGCGCACGATGGACGAGACGCGCTAGGCGGACACGCCGCGACCGCGCGGCTCAGTACATGTGCTGGCCGCCGTTCACCGACACCGTCGAGCCCGTGATGAAGTCGGCCTGGTCCGCGACCAGGAAGAGGACCGCGCGCACGATGTCGCGGGTCTCGCCGAGGCGTCCGACCGGGATGCGCTGCACGATCTTCTCCAGCACGTTATCCGGCACCGCCCGGACCATCTCCGTGTTGACGTAGCCCGGCGCCACGGCGTTGACGGTGACGTTGAACTTCGCGCCCTCCTGGGCGAGGGCCTTGGTGAAGCCGTGGATGCCCGACTTGGCCGCGGCATAGTTCACCTGCCCGTACTGGCCGGCCTGGCCGTTGACCGACCCGATGTTCACGATGCGGCCGAAATTGCGCTCCCGCATGCCCTCGATGACGTGCCGGCACATGTTGAAGCAGCTGGTCAGGTTGGTGCGGATCACCTCGTCCCAGGCCTCGAAGCTCATTTTGTGCAGCGTGCCGTCCCGGGTGATGCCCGCGTTGTTGACCAGCACTTCCACCGGCCCGAGCTCCTGCTCGATGCGCTTGACGCCCTCCCGGCTGGCCTCGAAGTCACCCACGTCGAAGCGGACGGTCATGATGCCGGTGCGGTCCTGGAACGACTTGGCCCGGTCGGTACTGCCGACGAAGTTGGCCGCCACCTTGTAACCCGCCTGCGCCAAAGCCTCCGAGATGGCGCCGCCGATCCCGCGGGTGCCGCCCGTGACCACTGCTACACGTCCCGTCATGCTCCTCTCCCCGTTGTTCTCCCGGCCTGGCCGGTAAATATGGACCGGTAGTTCTCAACTTGCCACCCGTCGATGGTCTAACATGCGCGCCATGAACACGACCCGTCCTGCGCCGGCCAAGCTTGGGTACGCGATGCCCGCGGAGTGGGCTCCGCACCAGGCCACATGGATCTCCTGGCCGCACAACGCGGAGACCTGGCCGGGGTTGCTGCCGCAGGCCGAAGCCGCGATGGTGCAGGCGGTGACGGCGCTCGCGGTCGGCGAGACGGTGCGGATCAACGTCCTGGACCCCGGCCACGAGACCCATGTTCGGGGCCTCCTCGGGTCGCTGGCGGCGAGCCCGGCGGTCGTGTTTCACGCCATTCCGACCAACGATGCCTGGTGCCGCGACCACGGCGCGATCTTCGTGCGAGACGCCACTGGAGGCCTGGCCGCGGTGGACTGCGACTTCAACGCCTGGGGCGGCAAGTACCCGCCCTGGGACCACGACGACGCGGTGCCGCAGAAAATGGCGGAAGCGCTGGGCCTGCCGTGCTTCGAGGGCGGCATGATCCTCGAGGGTGGCTCGATCGACGTGAACGGGGCGGGCGCGCTGCTCACCACCGAGCAGTGCCTGCTGAATCCCAACCGCAACCCGACCCTCGACCGAGGAGCGATCGAGGCGCGGCTGCGGCGGCTGCTCGGCGTCCGGCAGGTGCTGTGGCTGGGCGACGGCATCATCGGCGACGACACCGACGGCCATGTGGACGACATCACCCGCTTCGTTGCCGAAGACACGGTCGTGACCGTGGTCGAGCCGGATCCGGGCGATCCCAACCATGACCCGCTGGCCGAGAACCTCGAGCGCCTGCGCAGCATGCGCCTCGACGACGGCCGGCCGCTGCGAATCATCGAGCTGCCGATGCCGGAGCCCGTGGAACGCGATGGCGAGCGCCTGCCGGCCAGCTACGGCAATTTCTACATCGGCAACGCCGTCGTGCTGCTGCCCGTATTCGGCCAGCCGCGCGACGCCGAGGCGGTCCGCGTGCTGCAGCATTGCTTCCCCGCCCGCCGTATCGTGCCGATCAGGGCCAACGAGCTCGTCGTCGGGCTAGGCGCCTTCCACTGCCTGACGCAGCAGGTGCCGGCGGCCGGCTGAGCCCGCGGGTTGCTGCGGCGCGCCCGCTCCCCTAACCTTTGCGGCCCGTTGTCCGCCAGTTCCCGAGGGATCCAGAGGATGTCTGACGCCCCCGTCTCCCACTTCGTCCGCCACCACTTCCGTCACTTCAACGGCGCCACCCTGGTGGACGCCGCCGATGCCTACGCCGCCCACCTCGCGGACGGCGGCGGCATGATGGTGACGCTGGCAGGCGCGATGAGCACCGCCGAGCTCGGACTGTCGCTCGCGGAGATGATCCGGCAGGACAAGGTGCAGGCCATTACCTGCACGGGCGCCAATCTCGAGGAGGACGTGTTCAACCTGGTGGCGCATGACCACTACGTCCGTATTCCCAACTACCGCGACCTCACGGCGGACGACGAGGAGGAGCTGCTGGCACGGCATCTCAACCGGGTCACCGACACCTGCATCCCCGAGGAAGAGGCCATCCGTCGCATCGAGCAAGTGGTGCTGGAGCACTGGCTGGCGGCCGACGCCGCCGGTGAGCGTTATTTCCCGCACGAGTTCATGTACCAGGTGCTGCTCAGCGGCAAGCTCGAGGAGCACTACCAGATCGACCCGAAAGACAGCTGGCTGCTGGCCGCCGCGCAGAAGAACCTGCCGATCATCGTGCCCGGCTGGGAAGACTCGACGCTGGGGAACGTCTTCGCCGGTCACTGCATCACGGGTGAGATCAAGAACGTCCATACGGTGCGCGGCGGCATCGAGTACATGACCTACCTGGCCGCGTGGTACCAGGAGCAGGTCAAGGCCGGGCGCTCAATCGGCTTCTACCAGATCGGCGGCGGCATCGCCGGTGATTTTCCGATCTGCGTGGTGCCGATGCTCGAGCAGGACCTGCAGATAAAGGACGTGCCGCGGTGGGGCTACTTCTGCCAGATCAGCGACTCGACGACCAGCTACGGCTCCTACTCGGGCGCGGTGCCAAACGAGAAGATCACCTGGGGCAAGCTGTCGGCGGACACGCCCAAGTTCATCATCGAGTCGGACGCGACCATCGTGGCGCCGCTGATGTTCGCCATGATCCTGGGGTGGTGAGGACTACCAGGCGCGGCGCAGCACGCCGAGCGCTTCCTCCTGGCTCACCTCCACCGGGTTGAAGATGATCGAGCCGTCGTCCAGCGACATGGCGGCGATCTGCTCGAGCTGAGATTCCTCGACCTTGCCGGTCTCCGAGAGCGTCCGCGGCAGGCCGCAGCGCGCGTGGATCTCGTCCTTCAGCCGCTTCAGGTGCGCGATAGCCTTGTCTGCGCGCTGCTCCGGCGGCGTCGCCGCGAAAGTGTCCGCGCCCGCCAGCGGCAGCAGCAGCTCGCCGATCGCCTCGCGCCGCGCTTCCAGGTTGTACTCCAGCACGGCGGGCAGCAGGATGCTCATGCAGGTGCCGTGATGGAGATGGCAGAGGGCGCCCACCGAGTGGCCCAGCGAATGCACCAGCCCGACCATCGAGTTGGAGAAGGCAATGCCGGCCATCGCGGCGGCCTGCGCCAGTGCCAGCCGGGCCTGCTCGTCGGCCGGATGGTCCAGCACGTGCAGCAGGTTGGCCGAGATCGCGCGGATCGCGGCGGTGGCATAGGCGTCGCTCATGGGGTTCTTGGCCAGGCAGATGAACGACTCGCAGGCATGCGTCATGGCGTCCATGCCCGTGGCCGCCGTGATCTGGGCCGGCAGGCTGAGCGTCATGCGCGGGTCGAGCACGGCCGCGTCCGGCATCAGGAAGGGCGAGGCGAAGGGCAGTTTCACGCCGCGCTCCTCGTCCTTGACGATGGACACGTAGGTGACCTCGGAACCGGTGCCGGCCGTGGTAGGGATCACCAGCAGGGGTTCCAGTCGCCGGGGCAGGTTGCCGACCCCGGAGTACTTGGCGATGTCTTCCGTCTGGTAGGAGGCGAGGACGTTCGCCGCCTTGGCGGTGTCGATGGGCGAGCCGCCGCCGAGGGCGATCAGGGCATCGCAGCCAAGCTCGGCATAGAGCCGCGCGATGGCCCGCACGGCCTGGATCGAGGAGTCGGGCGGGACCTCGTCGTAGACGGCGGCGATCGTCAGCCCGCCCGCTGCCAGGATGTCGCGCAGCCGGTCCACGAGGCCCGCTCCGGCGACCCCCCGATCGGTCACGACCAGCGGCCGGCTGGCGCCCAGGGCGCCGAGCTCGAAGGGGATGTTCTCCAGGGCCCGCACCCCGACGATGAGCTTCACGGGGCAGAAGAATTCGTAGTAGGTGTCGTTCACGTCAGCTCCTCGTGACCAGGTCGAGCGCGATGCGGCCGTAGATCTTCAGGTTCATGCCCAACTTCTCGCCCAGCCCGAGTTCAACCGGGTAGCGCTTGACGCCGCGGCGCGCGATGAAGCGGGGCATCAGCAGCGCTTCGAGGCGGTACATGCAGCGCACCAGCCGGATACCGCCGGCCACGTCGCCGTCCACGACCATGCGCGCGCGGGCGAACGCGGTGGGGGTGCTCTCGATGAAGCCGAACACGCGGAAGGCGTAGTCGATGTGCTTGAAGCGAATCGCCAGGCCCAGCGCGTCGGGAAGGCGGCCGCCGAGATACTGCAGCCGGCCGTCCGGGGTCTTCCGCAGCACCATGCTGGGGCCGTCCGGGAGGGTGGTCATGGCAATCGTCATGCCATCCGGGAAGCCGGCGGCCTCGCTCCGCACCACGGGGTCCACGCGGCTCATGGCCCTGAGGCCCCATCCGACGATCCGCATCATCAGGGCGACATAGATGCGCTTCAGGCGCTGGCGCAGGCTGTCCATGGAATGCGGCTCCCGATCCTCTTGCGGCGCTGCCGTCTAGTTTAGCCTCGGCAGACGCCGGTGTGGTCAACGCGCCGGCGCGCGACGAACCGTTCAATCGGCGGGCGGCGTTTCCCCGGGGATGTCGCGGTGCGGGTTCCGCTTGAATTGAAGCGTGCTGGCCTCGGCCGGGCGCTTGCCGCGCTTGTCGGCGTAGAACTCGCGGATTGTCGCGAGGTCTCGCTCGACGTCGCCGCTGAAGCGCACGAAGTCCTGCAGCCCGACAGTCTTCGACGGGTAGTCGATGAAGCCCAGGCCGACCGGAACGCCGGCGCGGACCGCGATCTGGTAGAAACCGGATTTCATGTGGTCGGTGTGCTTGCGTGTTCCCTCGGGCGCCAGCGCCAGCCACAGCCAGTCCTGGCGGCCGAACTGCTCCACCGCAGCGCCGATGAAGCCCGTGGCGGCGCGCCGGTTGACCGGAACGCCGCCCATCCGCTCCAGCAGGCCGCCGAAGGGCCACCGGAACAGCGAGTCCTTGCCCATCCAGTTGGTGGCCAGGCCGGTGCCGAAGCGGTACAGCACCGCGATCACGAAATCCCAGTTCGAGGTATGCGGGTAGACGATGATGACGCCCTTCGGCCCGGGGAGGGGGCTCACTACCGGTGTCCAGCCCATGGCCCGCAACAGCCACAGGCAGAAGCGCCGCCACCAGGACGGACGCGAGGGCTGGCTGGCGCGACGGAGCTTCACGCCGCGCCGCGCGGGCCGCCCGGCTCTCGCTCAGCCCTTCTCATGGCTGTGCTGTTTCGCTGCCAGGTAGCCCTGCACGATCTCGAGCGCGCTGCGCTCGCACGGCGGCAGCTCGACATGGGACTCGTCCAGCGGCACGACCCGCTCGCCCCAGCGCACGAGCTGCGCGGACCAGGTGAGGCCGCCGCCGAAGCCGGTCAGGAGGACGTTGGCGCCGGGCTTGATCCGGCCTTCCTCCAGCGCCTCGACCAGGGCCACGGGCACGGTGGCGGCCGACATGTTGCCGTAGCGGTCGACATTCACGAAGCACCGGTCCATGGACAGGCCGGCGCGCTTGATCACGGCCTCGATGATGCGCTGGTTGGCCTGGTGCGGCACGACCAGGTCGACGTCGTCGGGCGTCATCCCGCACTGCTCCAGCACTGTCTGGCACGCCTGGCTCATGCCGACCACGGCGCGCTTGAAGATCTCCTGGCCCTCGAACACCCACTGGGTATCGCCGTTGACCCAGCCGCGGTTGGCGTAGCGCTGGCCCATGCCGTGCACCATCAGGATCTCGCGCACCTCGCCGTAGCACCCGAGCTTGCTGGCCCTGACCCCCTCGTTCCGGTCGGTCGCCTGCAGCACGGTAGCGGCGCAGCCGTCGCCGAACAGCACGGCCACGCCGCGGTCGGTCCAGTCCATCAGCGGCGAGATCAGCTCGCCGCCGATCACCAGCGCGTTGTCCACCACGCCCTGGGAAATCATGGCCGCCGCCGTCGTCAGCCCGTAGAGATAGCTGGTGCAGGCGGTGTTCACGTCCATGGCGCCGGCATTCACGGCGCCGAGCATCTTCTGGACCCCGGAGGCCGTGTTCGGGACCTGCTGGTCGAAGCTGCAGGTGCCGAAGACGATGAGCTCCAGCGCGTCGGCCGGCAGGTCGGCGGCGGCCAGCGCGCGCTGGGCCGACACGTAGCCCATCTCCTCCAGCGAGACGTGCGAGATGCGGCGCTCGCGAATCCCGGTGCGCGTGGTGATCCACTCGTCGTCGGTCTCGAGAAAAGTGGAGATGTCGTCGTTCGTCAGCGTGGCGGGCGGCATGCACTTGCCCCAGCCGGTGATGGTCGCGTTTCTCAAGACGCTTGTCCCCCTTGCTTCTTTTTCTTCTGGATTTTACGCCGCGCGCGAGGCTTGCGGCGCTTGCGCCCGAGGAGCGCCTCCTCGAGCTCGTCCATGGCATCTGCCGTATATACGGCGATCCGCTGCATGCTCGGCACCGACGTGTGGCAGGCCGTGAAGCCGAAATTCATCATCCCGGCGTAGCTCTCGCAGGTGATGTTCAGCCCCTGGCCATGGGTGACGATCGAGACCGGGTAGATGGCCACCAGCTCCGCCCCCCTGAAGTAGAGCGGTTTTTCCGGCCCCGGCACGTTCGAGATGGTCACGTTGAACATCGGCCGCGTGCGCCCGCCGATACCCGTCAGCAGCGTCAGCATGGTCGGCGCCATCAGCAGCATCGTGTACTGCTGCATGGCCCGCCGCGGCAACTGCCGCAGGTGTTCCTTGCCGTGCTGCACCGAGGAGCGGACGGAGCGCAGCCGCAGCCGCGGGTCGACGATGTCCGTGCCCAGCGTGGCGAGGATGAAGCTGATCGCGTTGCCGGCATCCTGGTCGTCCTTCGGCCGCACGGATACCGGGATGCCCGAGGTCAGCGGCTTGTCGGGCAGGCTGTGGCGCTCGAGCAGGTAGCGCCTGAGGGCGCCGCCGCAAATGGTCAGCACGATGTCGTTGATCGTGCACTCCCCGGCATCGGCGAGCTTGCGCAGGCGCTCGAGCGGGAACTGCTGGGTGGCGAAACGGCGTTTCTCGCGCACCCGGCCGTTGAGCAGGGACATCGGCGTGTCGAAGGGAATGACCAGCCCGGTGTTCTCGCTGCCGACGCGCTTGAGGAACTGGGTGAAGGCGCCGACCAGTTGCGGCATCGTGCGCACCTGCGCCGTCAGCCCGCCGATTGCCGAGGCCATCACGTTGGCCACCGTCGGCGCCGGTCCGGATTTCTCTGGCTGCGCGCGGCGCCGCCGGCGCTGGGCCCAGAAGGGCGGCAGCTCGAGGCTTTCGTCGCGGTCGAAAGACATCGCACGCTGCAGCAGCATCATGCCGCTGACCCCGTCGATCAGCGAGTGATGGATCTTGATGAACAGGGCGAAGCGGTTGCCGGCGAGCCCCTCGATGATGGTGCATTCCCACGGCGGGCGGCTCAGGTCGACAGGCGTGCTCTGCAGCAGCCCGATCAGCTCGCCGAGCTCGCGCTCGCCGCCGGGCCAGGGCAAGGCCGCGTGGCGCACGTGATACTCGAGGTCGATGTCCTCGTCTTCCACCCAGGCGGGCAGGGGGTTCTTGGTGAAAGGGTACTTGAGCCGCCGGTTCCAGGGCGCGGTGAAGTTGCGGTGGCTGCGGAAGTCCGCCATGAGCTGGCGGAGGTAATCCTTCGGCGCGTCCGCGGGCAGGCGGAACTGCAGCAGGCCGCCGACGTGGTTCGGCGTGGCCCGGGATTCCGTGAAGAGCCAGGCCGTATCGAGCGGATTGAGCCGCGTGGCGCTCATTTAGGCGCTTGCTTGCGCGGTGCGGCCTTCTTCTTCGCGGCGGTCCTGCGGGCGGGCGCCTTGTTCGTCGTCGCGGTCTTGCGTGCCGGGGCCTTCTTTCGCGCAGCTTTCCTGGCCGGCGCCTTCTTCGCCCGCGTTGCCGCGCTGGTCCCCTTCCAGGTCTTGCGCGCCTTTTGCGCCAGCGCCACGACGCTCGCGATGTCCTCGTCGCTGTACACGCCGTTGGCGCCCGAGATCGCGGCCAGCTTCATGCCGTGCCTGAGGCCGAGCTTGTAAATCTCCTTGACCTTTTCCCACTCGGTGTCGCGGCCGATGGTGAAGACCTCGAAGCGGCCTTCGAGTGCCAGCACGATCGTCTCCGCGAGGCAGGCGTAAACCACGTTCTCCGGCAGGCCGATGTCCTTCAGGCCCTTGACCGTGTCCGGCAGCTCGATCTCGCCGGACTCGATGACCAGTACATCCGGCCGCTTCGCCACTTCTTCGGGCGGCAAATCGAGCGGGCGCGCCACGTCGGTGATCACGCAGCCCGGCTTGACCTTGGTGATGTCGAGAATCTTCTTGCCGGCGCCCGAGGTCGAGGTGACGATCATGTCCATGTCGCCGAGGAGCTCGTCGTAGTCGGTCGAGCAGACGATCTTGGCGTTGGGCGTGTCCTTCAGGATCGAGGCCTTGAGCCGCTCCAGCTTCTTCATGTTGCGGCCGGCGATCACGACTTCCTCGAAAGCCATCGCCAGCAGCCGCGCACTGACCGAGCCGATGGAACCCGTCGCGCCGATGACCATGGTCTTGGCCATGACGTGCTTGTCCACCGGGTGCAGCTTGACCAGCCCCATGCGGCGCATGGCGTCGTGGGCCGCCCACAGGGCACCGGAGGCCGAGTAGCTGTTGCCGGTCGTGATGGGAATGCGGGCGCGGCGGGCAACCGTCACGCCGGCGTCGCCCACGACCTTGGTGAACGCGCCGAGGCCCATGATCTGGGCGCCCAGCTTCTCCGCCATCTTCGCCGCCGCCAGCAGTCGGCGGTAGGTGAACTCGGGGCTGCGCGCCAGCATCTCCTTCGGCGTGCCGCCCACGGTGATGAGCCAGCCCTCCGCCTCCGCGCCGGTCGGCGAGACGATGTTCTCCATCTTGCAGTAGATCATCGGGGGCATGTGGGCGGCGAGCGACTCCACCCGGTCCATGACGAACTTCGGCGTGCCCTTCGGCACCGGGAAGCCCTTGCGGATGTACTCCTGGCTGAGGGGATGAATGACGAAGGCGAAGCGCCGGATGTTGCGGAACTTGCCGGTCGGGTGCAGCAGGCGCGGCTGGATGTCCAGCTCCTCGATGATCTCGTGGAAGTCGTCGTCCGAAATCGCTTCCTGCGGCTTGTGCAGCGAGGCCAGGATCATGGCTTCGAGCACGTTGATGCCGATGACCTTGTCGAACAGCTGTGGCGACACGTCGATCACCAGGTTCGCCTCGCAGGCCTTGAAGAAGGTTTCGGCCTCCTCGTCGACCGCCGAGGTGATGATGGTCTTGCCGGCGAGGTTGCGGGCGCTGCCGACGGCCTTCAGTTCGGCAAAGGTGCCGACCACGACGTGGGCCTTGGCCACCTCCCGCGCCATCAGCTTGCTCTTGAAGCCGGTCAGCGCGCTCTCGAGCATCTCGCCGGGCCGCCCGGAGAGCACCAGGTCGCTGCCCCTGGCGTAGAGCTCCAGCTGGCGCAGGGAAGTCAGCACCTTCGGGGCGCCCGTCTGTGCCAGCACGTCGGCGAAGCGCAGGTTCGGCGTGTAGTCCGACATCGCCAGGGCCATGTCGTAGTTCCGCATCCCCGACAGGAACAGCACGATATTGTTGTTGAAGTAGTTGCCGATGTGGTTCTGGACCCAGCGCACCGCGTGGACCTGGAGCAGGCGCCGCAGCTTGGCGCCGGTGGTCACGGGCACCCGTGTCACGACCTTGGTCAGCCGCTGTGTCTCGCGGTTGGTGACGGTGTCCTGGCCCACGTGGTAGTGATCGGCCACCTCGCCAAGCCCGATGGCGTCCGCTTTCGACTGCGCCCGCCGCATCAGCTCCCAGGCCTTGTTGACGTCGTCATCTGCGCCGAGGCGGCGCACCTGGAAATGGTGGCCGAGGAAATCGGTTTCCAACGTGAAATCGCGCTCGGAGGACCCGAGCGTAACGGTGACGACCTTCTTCATGCTCATCGGTGCTGTTCCCCCCGGGAAGCTTTGCCGTGCCTCAAGCGGCGGCCTTGCGACGCCGGCGCGATGGCGCGGCGGGCGGCAACACGCTGCGGATGATGGCCTCGCATTGCCCCTGTGTCATGTATCGCGGGACCGGGTAGCCGATCTCCGCCTCGTGACGCGCGGCCGTCGCCAGCGCCGGAATGTCCTCGGCGCGCAGCGCCTCGAGGTATGCCGGGATGCCGAGGTCACGGTTGAGCTCGACCACGCCGGCGACGAATTTCGCCGCCAGCACTTTCTCGCCCTCGCCCTCGGCGCCCAGGCCGGCGCGCACGGCCAGCCGGGCGAGCCGGCCCGTGATCGCCGGCAGCGAGAACTCGAGCACGTGCGGCAGCATGATGGCATTCGCGAGCCCGTGCGGCGTGTGGTACTTGCCGCCAAACTGGTGCGCGATGGCGTGCACGTAGCCAACGTTGGCGCGGGTGAACGCCATGCCGGCATAGGTGGCCGCGAGCGCCATCTTCTCGCGCGCCGCGAGGTTCGCGCCGTCCTGGTGAGCGGTGCGCAGGTTCTCGAAGATCAGCCCGACCGCGGAAAGTCCCAGGCTGTCGGTGGCATCGGTGGCCCACTTGCCGACGAAGGACTCGACCGCATGCGTCAGGGCGTCCATGCCGGTGGCGGCCGTGATATGCGGCGGCAGGCCCGTCATCAGCGCCGGGTCCAGCGCCGCCATCTTCGGCACGATCCGGGTGTCGACGATCACCAGCTTGGTCTCCTTCTCCGGGTCGGCCATTACCGCTGCCACCGTCACCTCGGAGCCGGTGCCTGCAGTAGTCGGGACCGCGTAGACCGCCACCGGGTTGCGCAGGCCCTTGAAGTAGCCGGCGAGCCTGCGCAGCGGCTTGCCCGGGTTGGCGACTGAGACGGCAATCGCCTTGGCGGCATCCATGGAGGAACCGCCGCCGACCGCCACGATGGCGTCGCAGCCGTGCGCCCGGTAGAAGTCGATGCCGCGTTCGATCAGCGGAATGGGCGCATCCGGCGTGATCTCGTCGAAAACCGCATAGCTGGCGCCGCCGGACTCGAGCGCGTCCGTCAGGTCCTTGAGCAGGCCAAGCTGCACGATCATCGCGTCGGTGACGATCATCAGCTTCTCGTGGCCGAACCCCGCAACGGCCTGCCCGAGCCGGCCGCTCGAGCCGGGTCCTACCAGCAGGGTGGGGCGCGGGATGGGCAGAAAGCGGGTCACCATGCCGGCACCCTTCATGAGGGCGGCCAGGCCGGTGGTGCGAGGAGCGTCAGGAATCAGGTCGAGAATCACGGGAAACCTCCGGCATCGCGACGGGCCGATCGACGCGAACACCTAAGTATAGGGGAAACCGCCCTGGCCGCGTCGCCGCCGCGGTTCGCGGGCCAGGGCGGCTGCAGCGCAGCAAAACATGCGCCCTGGCGTGGCGAGAGAAGTGGCTCATGCCCCGGGCGGCGTCGGCCCGGTCCTAAACGGAAACCCCGGCGCGGGGCCGGGGTTTCAATGAGGTGGCGCGAAGGATGCGTCAGTTGCCCCAATGCCACCTCAACCCGACGCCGTAGGTCGTCGCGTCGTCACCGAAAACGGCCTCGGCGCCGAGGGCGAACTGCGGTGAGAGGAACCAGAGGCCGGCGAGGCCGATGCTCGTCTCGTCGCCCGAGTCCTTGAGGTCCACGTAGTCGACATAAGCTTCCAGCTCGAGATTGTCCGCCGGCCGCGTGCGCAGGCCGAGGGCGGCACCATAGCCGTCGTCGTCCACCGAGATGCCGAACGTGTCGGCCTCGGCACTCACATAGCTGACCTTGCCGTAGAAGCTGGAGCCGGTGCCGACCGGCCAGGCATAGCCCAGGCCGAAATCGTATTCATTGACGTCGACGTCGAAAATATCCACGTCGATCGAAAGGTCGTTGTAGCTGCCGAACAGGAAGAAGTGCTCGGTGAGCTCGAAAGACGCCCGCAGCAGCAGGCCGTCGGCATCCTCGCTGAAATCGTCGAAGTCGACCTGGACATAGCCGACATCAAGGAAGTTGTAGCTGATGTCCTGGGCCTGCACGGGGGCCGCACAAACTAGCGACAGCACTGCCGCGGCAACGGGAAGACGCATGGGAAGATTTCCTTTGGATTGAGACGTCGAGCCTTGCGGGCGGCCGGCCTCGCGGCCCTGACCCCGGGGATTTGCGACGGCGACTCTAGCGCCGTCGACGTGCGTCGGCAAGTTTCGCCTGGGCGATCCCGATGGCCGGCCCCGCGACTATCAGCAACATGTAGACCCACGATGCGATGGACAGCAGGTGCTCGGGCAGAGTCCAGGCCAGCACGATGGAAAGCAGGCCGAAACTTCCGACGATCAGCCAGGCTACGCTCTCGGCGCCGCAGTCGAACGCCTCGGCGGCGCTCATTGCCAATTGATCTCGCTGCCGCCAGGCCCGGAAGTACAGCCCGGCCACCAGGCTGTTGAGCGCGATGAATCCCACCCCGTAAATCGTGAGGAGGCCGCGGAACTCCTGGGCGCTGTTCAGCGAGAAGCCCAGCGGCAGCCAGCCGCCCGACATGAAATGGAAAGCCGCGCCAAACATGATCTTCAGGGGATACACATAGATCATCACGACCGTGACCAGCCCGAAAGTCAGCAGGACCGAGCCGAGGTCCTCGAGGCCGAAACGCGTGCTCCAGGTCTGGTGTGCACGCCAGTAGAGCAGCAGGATCGCGAGACTGGCAACGAATGCGGGGCCGTCTTTCAGCGCCAGGGTCAGCTCGGCGTAGGACGAGGGAATATCGTCGATAGAAATGGCGAGCAGGGCGGCGGCGAAGGCGAAGGCGGCATCGGTAAACGTGCTGAGCCGGGTCACCTCGTGCCCGCGTCGCGGGAAGTCTCCGGGTTCGGATGCTGCGGCCATGCCGGTGCCCTCTGTCGGCAACAGTCAGGCGAGGATTCTAGCCGCAAAGTCGCCCCGGCTGCCGCTCAGGCCGGGTTGGCTGCTGTGGCACACTCTGCGCAGCAAGGAGGTGTCCATGACCAGCAATCTGCCATTCGACGGCGGCGTGAGCCGCTATCTGGCCGAAGAGGCGTCCGCGGAAATCCGGGCGGCGATCGAGGAAGGCAAGAAGCGCGACATTCTCGACGAC
>JASFEC010000019.1:0-16208 GCA_050125045.1 Gammaproteobacteria bacterium
CCAGCCGCTGGGCGCGATCATGCCCATCGCCGAGGCGCAGGGACGCTTCATCGGCGACCATCTTGCCGGCCGCATCGCGCTGCCGGACCAGGCGGAGATGGAGGAAGCGATGGCGAAGGAGCGCGCCGCCATGTTCCGGCGCTACCAGGACCACTCGCCACGCCACACCATGCAGGTGGATTTCGAGGATTACCTGCACCGCCTGGGCAAGCATGCCCAGCGCGGTCGCCGGCTCGCGGCACAAGCAGCCTAGCGCGCCATGGGCCTGCGCCGCCTGGCCGCCCGCGCGCTGGTGCGCAGCCTGGTGCGCCGCGACCTCGCGCCGACGAGGCCGCTGCCGCGGCGGCGCGCGGCGGTTGACCGGGCCGCCCGCCTGCTGCCGATCCGCCGCGGCGTGACGGTCCGTGAGGCCGGGCCGGAATTCGGCGGCAGCGTGTGGTGCCTGCCGCCCGGCTTCGACGGCGACCTGCCGGCCGACGGCCCGGCGCTGCTCTACCTGCACGGGGGCGGCTTCGTGCTCGGCTCCGCACGCAGCCATCGCCCGGTGGCGGCCGCGCTGGCCGGCGCATGCCGGCAGCCGGTCCTGCTGCTCGACTATCCGCTGGCTCCGGAGCAGCCTTTCCCGGCAGCGCCACAGCATGTCCTGCAGGCCTGGGAGCGGCTGAGCGCCGGCGGTACGCGGCCGGCGACCCTGGCCGGCGACTCGGCAGGCGGCTGGCTGGCCCTGTGGCTGGCCCAGGAGGCGGTCGCCTCGGGCCTGCCCGGGCCGGCCGCCCTGGCGCTGTTCTCGCCCTTGCTGGATCTCGGCCGCGCGGTCGGCCTCGGCCGCGGCGACCTGATGCTGCCGGCGGGTTTCGTGGCGGAGGGGATCGGGGCTTTCTGCGGTTCGCGCCCGCCCGGGGACCCGGGGTTTGCGCTGCTGGATCGTGTCGGGCCCGGCCTGCCGCCCACCTTCCTGGCCTGGGATGCGGACGAATTACTCGCCGCAGACGGCCGCCGTCTCGCGGCGGCGCTGTCTGCCGCCGGCGTGCGGCACCGGGTGGAGGAAGCGCGCGGCCTCTGGCACGCATGGCCGCTGTTCGCGGGCTGGTTGCCCGAGGCCAACGCGACGCTGCGCCGCGCGGCCGCCATGCTGGCGCCGATGCCCGGACCGGACAGGTGAACGTCCGCGCGAATCCGACGCTCCGCCTCCTATGCGGGGCGGCCATGATCAGCTTCGCGCCGGTCTTCGTGCGCCTGACGCCGGTCAGTCCTACCGACAGCGCTTTTTATCGCACGCTCTTCGGCGGCCTGATGCTGGCGGCCTGGGTGTTCGCCCGGCGAGCGCCCGTCGAGCGGCGCTCGGGGCTGGCGCTGGCGGCGCTGCTGGCGGCGGGCCTGCTGTTCGCCGCCGACCTGGCGGTCTGGCACCGTAGCATCTGGTACGTCGGCCCCGGGCTCGCGACGCTGCTCGGCAATTTCCAGGTCTTCTTGCTGGCGGCGGTCGGGATCGTGTTCTTTCGCGAACAGGCCCGGTGGGAGCTGCTGCTCGCCATTCCCATGGCCTTCCTCGGCCTGGGACTCATCGTCGGCTTCGACTGGAGCGCGCTGGATGCGGAGTACCGCTGGGGCATTTTTTTCGGCCTCGCCACGGCGCTGTTCTACTCCGCGTATATCCTCGCCCTGCGCCGGGCGCGGGCGGCCAGCCCGGAGGGCTCGATCGCCTCGGACCTGATGATCGTCTCGCTGGTCTCGGCCGCTTTCCTCTACGTCGGCTCCGGCGTGGGCGGGGCCGGTATCGTGCTGCCCGACCCGGGCGCCGCGTGGATGCTCGCGGCCTACGCCCTGGTGGCCCAGGTGGTCGGCTGGCTGCTCATCTCCGGCAGCCTGCCCCACGTGCCGGCCTCGCGTGTCGGCCTGATCCTGCTGCTGCAGCCCACGCTGGCATTCATCTGGGACATCCTGATCTTTGCGCGCGCTTTCGGGCTGCGCGAACTCGCGGGCGCGGTCCTGGCGATCGCGGCCATCGGCCTCGGCTCGCTGCCGCGCCGGCGGGGCGCGGGCTGAACGCGCGCGGCGGGCTCAGGTCCAGAGGCCGAGCGCGCCGGGCGCCACCTCGATCTCCAGCCGGGTCACCTCCAGGCCCAGCAGTTCCCCGTCGGCCTGGGCCGGCAGCGGCGACTCGCTGACGATTTCGAGCCGTTGCGCGCGGGTCGTGTGGGCGACGGGCAGCTCGCCGTGGGTGCCCCGCATCACTCTGGGGGCATGGCGCAGCACGCCGAGGCGCCCGAGCCCGTCCGCCCAGACCAGGTCCAGCCGGCCGTCGTCGAGGCGCGCCCCGGGGGCGAGGTGGAACAGCCCGCCCGCGAACTGGCCGTTGCAGGCTGCCACCAGCGTGATCCGGCGCCGGTCCTCGCCACCGTCCCAGCGCAGCGTGCAAACGGGCGTCTCGACGCCGGCCCGCAATGCCTCCAGCAGGCCGGCGGCATAACCCAGCGCGCCCGGCAGCCACTTGTAGCGGGCCGTCGCCGCGGCGATCGCCGCGTCGAAGCCGAGGCCGACAGCATTAACGAACCAGCGCCCGTTGACGGTGGCGGCGTCCAGCCGGCGCGGCGTGCAGCCGCGGGCCAGCGCCGCGCAGGCCTGCCGCCAGTCGCGGGGCCAACCCGTCGACTTGATGAAGTCGTTGCCGGTGCCGAGCGGCACGATGCCCAGCAGGGTCGGCGTCCCCGGGACCGCCAGCAGGCCCTGCGCGATCTCCGACAGCGTGCCGTCGCCGCCGAGCGCCACGAGCCGGGCCCGGCCGCGCCCGGCTTCCGTCGCGGCGACCTCTGCGAGGTGCCCGGGACCGCGGCTCACCACGGTCTCCAGGCGCAGGCCTTGGCTTTCCAGCAACCGAGCAGCCCGGCCGCCCAGGGCGCCGCCACGCCCGCTGCCGGCGGCCGGGTTGGCGAGCAGGACCACCGCTTCCGACATGGGATTCCTCCGTAGAGACGCCGCGCAGCATAGCGCAACAGGGTCAGGGCGCGCGGCGCGGGGAACAGCGATCCGGGATAGAATCTGGGCCAACTCCTGTGCCGCGTACCCGCCCTCATGCTCGAGCTCGCCTGCAAGTTGCTGCTCGGTTATCTCGCCGGATCGATCGTCGGCAGCCTGGTCCTCGGGCGCCTGCGTGGCATCGATATCCGCCAGCTCGGCAGCGGCAACGCGGGCGGCACCAATGCCCTGCGAACCCAGGGCAAGGGTTTCGCCCTGGGCGTTGTGCTGATCGACGTCCTCAAGGCGGTCCTGCCGGTGCTGTGGCTGACGGGCGCGGCCTTGCCGGGCGTGCCGGTCGATCCCGCCGTGAGCCGCGAGACTGTCGCCGTGGTCATCGGTGCCGGCGCGGTTGCGGGCCATGTCTGGCCGCTGTTTTTCGGCTTCAAGGGCGGCAAGGGCATGGCCACGCTGCTCGGCGCTTACGCGGCGATCCAGCTCAGCCTGCTGCTCGCCGTGGTGCTGGCCTGGGTGCTGGTGCTGGCGATCTGGGGTTACGTCGGACTCGCGACCATGGTCGCCGCCGCCGCCGGCCCGGTCTGGCTGGCGGCTGCCGGCGGCGCGGACCGGCCCCTGTTCTGGTTCGCCCTGGTGATGGCCGTGTTCGTCGTCTGGACCCACCGCAGCAACATCGCGCGGATGCGCGCCGGGGTCGAGCACCGCATGTTCCGCGGCCTGCTGGGCCGGCGCCGATGAGCTACAACCCGGCTTTGCTGCGCGCGCTCGCAGCCGGCAAGCCGGTGTCCGGCACGGCCCTCGGCCGGCGGCTGGGCATCAGCCGGACCGCCGTCTGGAAAGGGATTCATCGCCTCGGGGCGCTCGGACTGGAGGTCGCCGCGCAACCGGGGCGGGGCTACCGCCTGGCAGCCCCGCTGGAGTTGCTCGACCCCGCGCGCATCCGCGCCGCGCTGCCGTCCGCCGTTGCGGCCGGGCTGGGCCGGCTCGAGGTCGTGGACACGATCGCGTCCACCAATACCCGGGTGCTGGAGGCGGACCGCCCCGTGGGCGAACTCGTCGCCTGCCTGGCCGAGTACCAGAGCGCCGGTCGCGGGCGCCGCGGCCGCCGCTGGCTGGCAGCCCCCGGCCAGTCCATCTGTCTCTCGGTCGGCGGACGGCTGGCCGTGGCCCCGGCCGACTGTGCCGGGCTGGCGCCCTGGGCGGGGCTGGCCTGCGCGGAGGCGCTGGCGGCGGCCGGTGCCGGCGGCGTGGCGCTGAAATGGCCCAACGACCTGCTGCTGGACGACGGCAAGCTTGGCGGGATCCTGATCGAGCTCCGCGGCGAGGCGCAGGGTCCGGTGACCGTCGCCGTGGGCGTGGGCGTGAATCTCCGCCTGGCGGAGCAGGCCCGGGCCGACATCCTGGCGACCGGGGGGCTCGCGCCGGCTGCGCTGGGGGATGCGGTGCCCGGAGTCGGCCGCAATACCCTGGCCGCCGGGCTGCTCGCGGCGCTTGCCGACACGCTGTCGCGGTTGCCCCTTGAATCGGGCGAGGCCCTGCCTGACGCATGGGCCCCGCGGGATGCGCTGCGGGGGCGCACCGTCCGGATCGACGGTGCCGGGCAGCCCCTGGCCGGGATCGCCCGGGGCGTGGACGCGGCAGGGGCGCTGCTGCTCGAAACGGGCGACGGGCAACTGCACCGGGTCACGGCCGGCGAGGCCAGCCTGAGGCCGGCGTCATGACGCTGCTGCTGGATCTCGGCAATACGCGGCTGAAGGCGGCCCTCGCGGTGCCCGGCGATGGCGTCCGCCTGCTCGGCGAGGCGCCGCACCGGGCACTCGGCATGGCGGCCGCGCTTGTGGAGGCGCTGGCCGGGCAGGCGCCTCCCGCGATCACTGCGTGGTGCGCCAACGTCGCGGGCGTCGGCGCAGGTGCCGAGCTCGCGACCGCGCTCGCGACGCTGGGGGGCGGGCCGGTGGAGTTCCTGCGCGGGCGGGCCGAAGCCTGCGGCGTGCGTTGTGCCTACCCCGAGCCGGCGCGCCTGGGGGCGGACCGCTGGGCGGCGCTGCTGGGTGCCCGCGGGCTCGTGGCGGCGGACTGCCTGGTGATCGATGCGGGCTCGGCCCTGACCATCGACGCCCTCCGCGCGGACGGGCGCCATCTCGGCGGCTGGATCCTGCCGGGACTGGGCATGATGGTGGCGGCTCTGGAGTCGCGGACCGGTGACCTGGCGCACCTGCGCCAGGCCTCGGCGCGCGGTGCCACGGCCGGGTTCCCGACCGATACCGGTCCGGCCATGACCAGCGGGGCGCTGCTTGCCGCCGCCGGGGCGGTGACCCGTGCCGCGGCGCGGCTGGAAGCCGAAGCGGGCGGGCCGGCCCGGCTGCTGCTGACAGGGGGCGACGCGCCGGCACTGGCGGCCGAGCTCGGTCGGGGCGAGGTGGTGCCGGAACTGGTGCTGCGAGGCCTGGCCAGGGCCGCCGCCGCGCCCTGAGCGCAAGCTGAACCGAAGCTGAACCTGGGCGCCCGCCCGCCCGTGAGCTTTACGCATGGCAGATCGCGGAAGTGACGGTATACTGTCGGCGACTGTGTCAACACCCGGGTCCAGGAGGCCTACCGTAATGAAGAAGCTGACCATCGCCATCCTTGCCGTGCCCCTGCTGGCCTTCAGCGGTGCCGTGTTCGCCGGCGACGCCGAGGCGGGCAAGGCCAAGGCAGAAGCACTTTACTGCCTCGACTGCCATGCGGGCGAGGATTTCGAGGGCATGAGCCTCGAGGACATCACCGCGGCGCTCAAGGGCGTGGTGGCCGGTGAGCATCCCGAGGGTGCCGAGGAGCTCAAGGCGGAGGATATTCCCGACGTCGCAGCCTTCCTCTACGCCGCCGGCGGCGGCCAGTAAGGTCCCACGGGTCCTGGCATGATGCCGCTCCCGGGCAACCGGGGGCGGCATCATCCTTTCTGCTCCTCCGGAATTCGGTTGCCGCGGGGGCGTCCCGCTCCTAGAATGCGCCGGCAGGCCGGTGTAGCTCAGTTGGCAGAGCGGCTGATTTGTAATCAGCAGGTCGCAGGTTCGACCCCTGTCGCCGGCTCCATTCTGCCCCCCCCGGCATGACTGCATACCGGGCATGACTCGGCTATACTCCCGCACCCGCTTTCCTCTTTGCCAAGGAAGATTAGACATGAAGAAGCTTGCCATTGCCCTGGTTTCCCTGCCCCTCCTCCTCGGGAGCGCCGCTGCCCTGGCAGGCGACGCGGCTGCCGGCGCGGAGAAGGCCGCCCCCTGCCTCGACTGCCACCTGAACGACGATTTCAGCGGCCTGAGCGCCGAGGACATCGCGGGCATGATCACGGCGGCTCAGTCCAGCGATGACCATGACCCGATCATCAAGGACCTGGCCGAGGGTGACGTGGCCGACGTCGCGGCCTGGTTCGCGCACGAAGGCAGCCAGTAAGGGCGGACCAGCCCGACAGGCCCCGGCGGCGCGGGGCTTTGCCCCGTGCCGTTTCTGTTGACACCCCCTGAGCCGCGTTTAATAATACGCGGCTTGCGCTTTTGGGAGGGGTACCCAAGCGGTCAACGGGGGCAGACTGTAAATCTGCTGGCTCAGCCTTCGGAGGTTCGAATCCTCCCCCCTCCACCACGCGTCACGCGGCAGCGCGGCGCGGGGGAGGCAGCTTGGGGCCGGGACATGCAACCACGCGCGGGCGTAGTTCAATGGTAGAACCTCAGCCTTCCAAGCTGATGATGTGGGTTCGATTCCCATCGCCCGCTCCAGTTGGGGCGGCACCCGCGGGACGGACAGGGACTAGGAGAGAATCGCAGCCCACATAGCTCAGACGGTAGAGCACTTCCTTGGTAAGGAAGAGGTCACCGGTTCAAGTCCGGTTGTGGGCTCCATGTCAGGCGCTGGAGTTTTTCGCGAGCGGGGCGCTTGGGCGCGCCGCGGATTTTACGAACGAACATTTTTCATTGATCAGTCCGGAGTCGAACACCGATGTCCAAGGCGAAATTTGAGCGTACGAAGCCGCATGTGAATGTGGGGACGATTGGTCATGTTGATCATGGCAAGACGACCTTGACGGCGGCGTTGACCAAGGTGATGGCGGAGAAGTTTGGTGGTGAGGTGAGTGCTTACGACCAGATTGATCGTGCGCCGGAGGAGAAGGCGCGCGGCATCACGATTGCGACGGCGCATGTGGAGTATCAGTCGGAGGCGCGGCATTACGCGCACGTGGACTGTCCGGGGCATGCGGACTACATCAAGAACATGATCACGGGTGCGGCGCAGATGGACGGCGCGATCCTGGTGGTGTCGGCGGCGGACGGTCCGATGCCGCAGACGCGCGAGCATATTCTGCTGGCGCGGCAGGTGGGTGTGCCGTACATCGTGGTGTATTTGAACAAGGCGGACATGGTGGACGATGCCGAGCTGCTGGAGCTGGTGGAGCTCGAGGTTCGGGATTTGCTGAGCACCTATGAGTTCCCGGGTGATGACACGCCGATTGTGGTGGGTTCGGCGCTGAAGGCGTTCGAGGGAGACACCAGCGAGATTGGTGTGCCGTCGATTGAGAAGCTGGTGGCGGCGATGGACGAGTACATTCCGGAGCCGGAGCGTGCGGTGGACGGTGCGTTCCTGATGCCGATCGAGGATGTGTTCTCGATTTCGGGTCGTGGCACGGTGGTGACGGGTCGCGTGGAGCGCGGCATCGTGAAGGTGGGTGACGAGGTGGAGGTCGTGGGTATTCGCGACACTTCGAAGACCACGGTCACGGGTGTGGAGATGTTCCGCAAGCTGCTGGACCAGGGCCAGGCTGGGGACAACGTGGGGGTGCTGCTGCGCGGCACCAAGCGTGACGAGGTGGAGCGTGGCCAGGTGCTGTGCAAGCCCGGCTCGATCAAGCCGCACACCAAGTTCCAGGCGGAGGTGTACATCCTGACGAAGGAAGAGGGTGGTCGTCACACGCCGTTTTTCAAGGGATACCGGCCGCAGTTTTATTTCCGCACCACGGACGTGACCGGGATGGTCGAGCTGCCGGAGGGTGTGGAGATGGTGATGCCCGGCGACAACGTGCAGATGCAGGTGGAGCTGATTGCGCCGATCGCGATGGAAGAGGGCCTGCGCTTCGCCATCCGCGAGGGCGGCCGCACCGTCGGCGCCGGCGTCGTGGCGAAGATTTACGAATAAGCCCCAAGGGCTCACTGGATACAGACCATGGCTAACCAGAACATCCGCATCCGGCTCAAGTCTTTCGATCACCGGCTGATCGACACCTCCGCCAAGGAGATCGTCGAGACTGCGCGCCGCACCGGCGCCCAGGTCCGGGGGCCGATCCCGCTGCCGAGCAAGACGGAGCGGTTCACCGTCCTGGTCTCCCCGCACGTCAACAAGGACGCGCGGGACCAGTATGAGCTGATCACGCACAAGCGCCTGATGGACATCCTGGACCCCACCGACAAGACGGTGGACGCCCTGATGAAGCTGGAGCTTCCGGCCGGCGTGGACGTGCAGATCAAGCTGAATTAGCAGTTGAACCTGCTGGGCGTCCCGCGTATAGTAGCGGGCTCCCTGCGGCCCGGTGCGGAAAAATCCCGCGCCGGGCCGCTGATTTCCGGGCGCCAAGGCGCCTGAATCCGCCCTCCGCGATGGGCGGCCCGGCATTCGGGCGCATCCGGAAGGCGGCTCGACCCAAAGTGCAGCGCCGGCCAAACGAAGTCGGCGCGGTGATAGAGGAACAGACAAGATGGCAATCGGTCTCGTAGGCCGCAAGTGCGGCATGACCCGCGTGTTCACGGAGGACGGCGCCTCGGTGCCCGTCACCGTGATCGAGGCGTTGCCCAACCGGGTCGCCCAGGTCAAGACGGAAGAGACGGACGGCTACCGGGCCGTGCAGGTGACCATGGGCGCGCGCAAGCCGTCCCGGGTGGCGAAGGCCCAGGCCGGCCACTACGCTCGCGCGGGCATCGATGCCGGCGAGGGGCTGTGGGAATTCCGCCTCGCGGGCGACGAGGGTGCCGAGCTTGCCCCCGGGGCCGAGATCAAGGTCGACAATTTTAGCGACGGCCAGGTGGTGGACGTTTCCGGCGTCACTATCGGCAAGGGCTTCGCCGGCACCGTCAAGCGGCACAACTTCCGCATGCAGGACGCGACGCACGGCAACTCCGTCTCGCACCGCGTGCCGGGCTCCATCGGTCAGAACCAGACGCCGGGCCGCGTCTTCAAGGGCAAGCGGATGGCCGGCCAGATGGGCGCGGTCAAGGCGACCGCCCAGAACCTCACCGTGGTCCGCGTCGACGCGGAGCGCAACCTTCTCCTGGTCAAGGGCGCCGTGCCCGGCGCGCGCGGCGGACGCGTAATCGTCCGGCCGGCCGTCAAGGCGCGGGGTTAAGGACATGGCGATGAAACTGCAGCTGCATGGCGCCGACGGCAAGGACCTGCAGGTCTCCGAGCTCGCTTTCGGCAAGGACTACAACGAGCCCCTGGTGCACCAGGTCGTAACCGCCTACATGGCGGCCGGTCGGGCTGGCACCAAGGCGCAGAAGACCCGCGCGGAAGTCTCCGGCGGCGGCATCAAGCCCTGGCGCCAGAAGGGCACCGGCCGGGCCCGGGTGGGCTCCATCCGCAACCCGGTCTGGGTCGGCGGTGGCCGTGCCTTCGCCGCCAAGCCGCGGAATTTCGAACAGAAGGTCAACCGCAAGATGTACCGCGGTGCAATGCGCTCGCTCCTGTCCGAGCTGATCCGCCAGGATCGCCTCCACGTCGTGGAGTCGCTGGAAGTGGCGGAGCCGAAGACCAAGCAGTTCGTGGCCCTGATGAAGCAGCTGGGCGTGGACGCCGGGCTGTTCGTCATCGAGGCCTTCGAGGAGAAGCTCTGGCTGGCCTCGCGCAACCTGCCCCACGTGGAGCTGCTCGAGGCGACCGCGCTCGACCCGTTCAGCCTGCTGCGCCACGACCGCGTGGTGATGACCGTCGCCGCCCTGCGCAGCGTCGAGGAGAAGCTGGGATGAGCCGCGAGAGACTGATGACCGTGCTGCTCGAGCCGCACGTTTCGGAAAAAGCCACCCTGGCCAGTGAGCAGGGCAACCAGGTCGTGTTCAAGGTGCGCCGCGACGCGACCAAGGCCGAGATCGGCAAGGCCGTCGAGCTCCTGTTCGAGGTCAAGGTCGAGGGCGTTCAGGTCGCCAATGCCAGGGGCAAGGTGAAGCGGTTCGGCGCCACCTTCGGCCGGCGTTCCGACTGGAAGAAGGCCTATGTCCGGCTGGCCCCGGGCCAGACGATCGACTTCCTGGGCGGCGAATAAGACCGCCGCCGCAGCACAGGACTGAGACTCATGGCAGTACAGAAGACAAAACCGACCTCGGCTGGCCGCCGCTTCGTCGTCCAGGTCAAGACCCCGGGCCTTCACAAGGGCGAGCCCTACGGCCCGCTGCTGGCCAAGAAGAACCGAACCGGGGCGCGCAACAACGCCGGTCGGATGACCGTGCGCCACCAGGGCGGCGGGCACAAGCAGCGCTACCGGATCGTGGACTTCAAGCGCGACAAGGACGGCGTGCCGGCCCGTGTCGAGCGCCTCGAGTACGACCCTAACCGCAGCGCTCACCTGGCCCTGCTGCTGTACGCCGACGGCGAGCGGCGCTACATCATTGCCCCCAGGGGGGTCCAGCAGGGCGACGCGCTGATGTCGGGCACCGAGGCGCCGATCAAGGCGGGCAACGCGCTGCCGCTGCGCAGCATCCCGGTGGGCTCCACCGTGCATTGCGTCGAGATGAAGCCGGGCAAGGGCGCCCAGATCGCCCGCAGTGCCGGGAGCTCGGTGATGATCGCTGCCCGCGAGGGCATCTACGCGACCCTGCGGCTGCGTTCCGGCGAGGTGCGCAAGGTCCACGTCGACTGCCGCGCCACCGTCGGCGAGGTCGGCAACGGCGAGCACTCGCTGCGGAAGCTGGGCAAGGCGGGCGCCAAGCGCTGGCGGGGCGTGCGGCCCACCGTGCGGGGCACCGTGATGAACCCGGTCGACCATCCGCATGGCGGTGGCGAGGGCCGGAACTTCGGCAAGCATCCCACCACCCCGTGGGGCGTGCCGACCAAGGGTTACAAGACACGCAAGAACAAGCGCACCGACGCGATGATCGTTCGTCGCCGGGGCCGCAAGTAAGGGAACGGAGAGGTAATAGCCGTGCCACGTTCGGTCAAGAAGGGACCTTTCATTGACGCCGCGCTGCTGAAGAAGGCGCGCGATGCGCAGGACAGGAACGATCGTCGCCCGATCAAGACCTGGTCCCGGCGCTCGATGGTGGTGCCCAACATGGTGGGCCTGACGATCGCCGTTCACAACGGCCGTCAGCACGTGCCCGTGCTGATCTCGGAGAACATGGTCGGGCACAAGCTGGGCGAGTTCGCCCAGACCCGGACCTTCAAGAGCCACTCCGGCGATCGCAAGGCCAAGTAGGAGTCATCGAGATGCAGACAGCAGCCAGGCTTCGCTACGCCAGGATCTCGCCGCAGAAGTGCCGGCTGGTCGCGGACATGGTCCGCGGCAAGCCCGTCGGCGCCGCGCTGCAGACCCTCGAGTACACGCCGAAGAAAGCGGCGCGGATCGTGAAGAAGGTGCTGGAGTCGGCCATCGCCAACGCCGAGCACAATCACGGTGCGGATATCGACGAGCTGAAGGTGGCGGCGATCATGGTGGACGAGGCGCCGAGCTTCAAGCGTTTCGAGGCGCGGGCCAAGGGCCGCGGTAACCGCATCATCAAGCGCAACAGTCATATCACCATCCAGGTCGCGGACGAGTAGTACGGGAAAGTATCCATGGGTCAGAAAGTACATCCGGTTGGCATTCGGCTCGGCATCACGCGGGAGTGGGACTCTCGCTGGTTCGCCGACACGAAGAACTTCCCCGAATACGTCCAGAGCGATTTCGAGGTCCGCGAGCTGCTGCGCAAGCGGCTGGCGCAGGCGTCGGTGAGCCGCATCCAGATCGAGCGGCCGGCCCGCAAGGCGCACATCACGATTCACACGGCGCGGCCGGGGATCGTGATCGGCAAGAAGGGCGAGGACATCGAGAGGCTGCGCACCGAGGTCGCGCAGATGCTGGAGCTGCCGATGGGCGACGTCCGCATCAACATTGCCGAGATTCGCAAGCCCGAGCTCGACGCCCAGCTGGTGGCCGAGGGCATCGCCCAGCAGCTCGAGCGCCGCGTGATGTTCCGCCGCGCCATGAAGCGCGCCGTGACCAACACCATGCGCCTCGGCGCCCAGGGCGTGAAGATCAAGGTTGGCGGGCGCCTGAACGGCGCTGAGATCGCGCGCTCCGAGTGGTACCGCGAGGGCCGCGTGCCCCTGCACACTTTCCGCGCCGACATTGACTACGGCTTCGCCGAGGCCCGGACCACCTACGGCGTCATCGGCGTCAAGGTGTGGGTCTTCAAGGGCGAGGTGATCGAGAAGAATGCGGCCGCCCCCGCAGAAGCGGCGGCCAGCTAGGAGTCACGAGGATGCTGCAGCCAAAGCGCACCAAGTACCGGAAACAGTTCAAGGGCAAGAACCGCGGTCTGGCCCAGCGCGGCGCGGACGTGTCCTTTGGTGAGTTCGGCCTCAAGGCCACCACCCGCGGCCGTCTCACCGCCCGGCAGATCGAGGCGGCGCGTCGCGCCATGACCCGCCACGTGAAGCGCGGCGGCAAGATCTGGATTCGCGTGTTCCCCGACAAGCCGATCACCGCGAAGCCGATCGAGGTTCGCATGGGCAAGGGCAAGGGCAACGTCGAGTACTGGGTCGCCGAGATCAAGCCCGGCAAGGTCCTGTACGAGATGGAGGGCGTGTCGGAAGACGTGGCCCGCGAGGCGTTCCGCCTGGCGGCGTCCAAGCTGCCCTTCGGTACCGTGTTCGTATCGCGGCAGGTGATGTGATGGAAGCGAAGGATCTGCGAGGCAAGACGGTCGTCGAGCTCAACGAGGAGCTGCTGAAGCTCCGGCGCGAGCAGTTCAACCTGCGGATGCAGCGGGCGACCGGCCAGATGGCCCGTCCGGACCAGTTCGGCAAGGTGCGCAAGGACATCGCGCGTTTGAAGACGGTGCTCGGCGAGAAGGCCCGGGCGGAAAACAAGGGTAAGGCGTGATGAGCGAGACCATCGAGAAGACGGCCGAGACCAGCCTCCGGACCCTGACGGGCCGGGTGGTGAGCGACCGCATGGACAAGACGGCCTCGGTGTCGGTGGAGCGCCGGGTGAAGCACCCGATCTACGGCAAGTACATCCGCCGTACCACCAAGCTGCTGGCCCACGACGAGAACAACGAGTGCCGCATTGGCGACACGGTGAGCATCGCCGAGACCCGGCCCCAATCCAAGCGCAAGGCCTGGCGGGTGGTCGAGATCATCGAGCGTGCCCCGGAGCGCTGAACGGCGGCGGGACGACCTTAAGAGAGTGCAGTCATGATCCAGATGCAGACCGTACTGACGGTGGCGGACAACAGCGGGGCGCGGCGCGTCCAGTGCATCAAGGTGCTGGGCGGCTCCAAGCGCCGCTATGCGGGGGTCGGCGACGTCATCAAGGTGAGCGTCAAGGACGCCATCCCGCGCGGCAAGGTCAAGAAGGGCGAGGTCTACAACGCGGTTGTGGTCCGCACCCGCAAGGGCGTGCGTCGCCCGGACGGTTCGCTGATCCGCTTCGACGGCAACGCGGCGGTGCTCCTGACCGGCAAGCTGGAGCCGATCGGCACGCGTATTTTCGGGCCCGTGACCCGCGAACTGCGGACC
Organism: Gammaproteobacteria bacterium; assembly: GCA_050125045.1. Taxonomy (GTDB): domain Bacteria; phylum Pseudomonadota; class Gammaproteobacteria; order Steroidobacterales; family XN24; genus XN24. The sequence continues at coordinate 13,708 of JASFEC010000019.1, forward strand.
GGGAATTTCATGAAGATCATCTCGCTCGCGCCCGAAGTGATTTAGGGCGCCGGGGAGCCAGGAATGAACAGGATCAGGAAAGGCGACGAGGTCATCGTCATCGCGGGTCGCGACAAGGGTCGGCGCGGGACGGTGCTCAGGGTTTTCGACGACGAGCGCGTGCTGGTCGAGAACATCAATGTCGTCAAGAAGCACCAGCGCCCGAACCCTCAGCGCGGCGTCGCCGGCGGCATCGTCGAGAAGGAGATGCCCCTCGACGCGTCCAACGTGATGCTGTGGAACCCGGTCGCCAAGAAGGGCGACAGGATCGGCATTCGCACGCTGGAGGACGGCAAGAAGGTGCGCTATTTCAAGTCGAACAACGAGGTCGTGGACGTCTGACGGCGTCCGGGTGAAACATGGCCAGGCTGAAAGAACACTACGAGCAGAAACTCGCGCCCGCGCTGATGCAGCGCCTCGGGCTGAAGAATCCCATGGAAGTGCCGCGCATCAGCAAGATCACGGTGAACATGGGCGTGGGCGAGGCGGTCGCCGACAAGAAGATCGTGGACAACGCGGTCAAGGACATGGAGGCCATCACCGGCCAGAAGGCGGTGGTCACCAAGGCCCGCAAGTCGGTGGCGGCTTTCAAGCTTCGCGACGGTATGCCGGTCGGCTGCAAGGTCACGCTGCGCCGCGAGCGCATGTACGAGTTCCTGGACCGGCTGATCAATGTCGCGATCCCGCGCGTGCGCGATTTCCGGGGACTCTCCACGAAGTCCTTCGACGGGCAGGGCAACTACAGCCTGGGCGTCAAGGAGCAGATCATCTTTCCCGAGATCGACTACGACCAGATCGACGCGATCCGGGGGATGGACATCACGATTACGACGACGGCGAAGGACGACGAGGCGGGCAGGGCACTGCTCGAGGCGTTCGAATTCCCCTTCAGGAAGTAGAGGACCACGAGTCTATGGCCAAGAAATCCATGATCCAGCGCGAGAACCGCCGGGCCAAGCTGGTGGCGAAGTACGCCGCCAAGCGCGCCAAGCTGAAGGCGATCATCGTCGACGAGAACTCGAGCGACGAGGAGCGCCTGGAGGCCGTCGCCAAGCTGGCCGCGCTGCCGCGCGACTCGAGTGCGTCGCGCCTGCGGAACCGCTGCGCGATCACGGGCCGGCCGCGGGGTTACTACCGGAAGTTCGGCCTCGGCCGCAACAAGCTGCGCGAGAGCACGATGACGGGCGAGATTCCCGGCCTGCGCAAGGCCAGCTGGTAAGCGCCAGACAGGGCAAGGATTCAGACAATGAGCATGACCGATCCCATCGCGGACCTGCTGACGCGGATTCGCAACGGCCAGAAGGCCGGCAAGGCGCATGTGCGCGTGCCCTCCTCGAGCATCAAGCAGGCCATCCTGGCCGTGCTCAAGGACGAGGGCTACATCGACGGCTTCAGTGTCGAGGAGGCGGGTCCCGGCAAGCAGGAGCTGGTCGTGGCGCTCCGTTACCACGACGGGAAGCCCGTGATCGACGACCTGCAGCGGGTCAGCCGGCCGGGCCGCCGCGTGTATCGCGGCAAGGACGACCTGCCGAGCGTGTTCGGCGGGCTGGGGGTCGCGATCATGTCGACCTCCGAGGGTTTGATGAGCGACCGCGAGGCGCGTGCCAAGGGTCGCGGCGGTGAAGTTATCTGCGTCGTGTCCTGAGCGGACGCGGCCAAGCACAGCGAGATAGAACGATGTCCAGAGTCGCCAAGATGCCGGTTCAGCTGCCCAAGGGCGTCGAGTGCAAGCTCGACGGCGGGCTGGCCGTGCTCAAGGGGCCCAAGGGGGAGCTCTCCCTCGAGCTGGATCCCTCCGTCGAGGTGGTGCAGGAAGGCGGCGAACTCCAGATTCGCACGCCCGGCGCCGAGAAGCCGAAAGGCGCCATGGCCGGCACCATCCGGGCGCTGCTCGCCAACATGGCGAAGGGCGTGTCGGAAGGCTTCGAGAAGAAGCTCGAGCTGGTCGGTGTGGGCTACCGCGCCCAGGCCCAGGGCAAGGTGCTGAACCTGACCCTCGGTTTCTCTCACCCGGTCGCCTACGAGGTGCCGGACGGGATCACCATCGAGACGCCGAGCCAGACCGAGGTACTGGTCAAGGGCATCGATCGGCAAAAGGTCGGCCAGGTGGCGGCGGATATCCGTCGCTATCGCCCGCCCGAGCCCTACAAGGGCAAGGGCGTGCGGTACTCGGACGAGCGCGTGGTCCTCAAGGAAGCGAAGAAGAAGTAGGGCAGGGCGAGGCATGGAAAAGAAGCTTGCACGCATCCGGCGCGCGCGCCGCGCCCGGTCCAAGATCCGGGAGCTGGGATTCAATCGTCTCAGCGTCCATCGCACGCCGCGTCACATCTACGCGCAGATCCTGTCGCCCGACGGCGGCGAGGTGCTCGCGTCGGCGTCGACGCTGCAGCCGGCGGTGCGCGAGGGCATCGAGAAGACCGGCAACATCGCAGCCGCCCAGGCCGTCGGCCGGGCGATCGCCG
>JASFEC010000020.1:0-16119 GCA_050125045.1 Gammaproteobacteria bacterium
AGACACTCGTACGGATCGGCTGGGAGGGTTCTGGCGTGGCCGGACGCCCCGGGGGAATCGACTTCTCCGACCTGTGGCTGTGGGAGGTCTGGGACGCGGATGGCGACGGCCCCGAGACGGTGGCCGCCGCCCGCTTAGAAAGCCAGGTCAACGGCCGCATGACCCTGGTGTTCTTCGAGCCGCAGGACTGAAACGCGGAATGAGGCTGCCCGGCTCAGGCCCGGGCAGCCCCGGCGAAACTCAGGGTGCAGGTGCCGGCAGGGAGGCCAGCACCTGCTGCACCGCGCCTGACAGCTGGGCCGCATCGGGCTCCGGCGTCGGGAAAGCGTTCTCGAGCGTGCCGCGCCAGACCTGGGCGTTCGCCGCAACGTCGATGACGTCGATGGCGACGTTGCCCGTCTTGCGGGTGCCTCCGCCCACGGGAATGCTCACGCCGACGCTGCCGCCGACCCTGCTGCCCCAGCTGCCGGCGCCGATGCCGACGCTTACGGGCGAGCCGGGGCGCACCCCGGTGTAGACCAGGCCGTGGACCAGGCAATCGGGCTGCGCCTCGTCGACGGTGTAGCCACGGGCCTGCAGGCCCGCCAGCACATCGGCCCTCAGCCGCTGCTCGACCAGTGAGGCCGGCGGCTGGCCGGACTCATCCAGCCACGCCACACTCCGGCACGGCCAGGCCTGCTCCAGGCTGTCCACGGTCAGCTGAGGCGTGGCCGCGCACCCCGACAGGAGCGCGGCCCCCAGCGCCAGGCCGGCGAGCCGCCCCCAACGGGAGCGGCTCGCCTCACGACCTCTCACTCGGCGTCTCCGGCACCCTGCAGCGCATCCGCCAGGCCCGGCACGAAGCCGGCGCCGGCCGGCACCTGGATGCTGGAGCCCTCGAAGTCGTCGCCGACCGGCTCGTAGCGGCCGCCGAGGCAGTCCGCCAGGAAGGCCTCTGAGACGGCATAGAAGCTCAGCCGGTTCTGGGGAACGGCGAAGCCGTGGCCCTCGTCCGGGTAGAGCACGTAGGTCACCGGGATCTCGCGCTCGGTCATGGCCTCCACGATCTGGTCGCTCTCCGCCTGCTTGACCCGCGGATCATTGGCGCCCTGCGCGATCAGCAACGGCTTCTGGATGTTCTCCACGTAGGTCAGCGGCGAGCGCTCCGCCAGCAGGGCCTGGCCTTCCTCGGTGCGCGGGTCGCCGACGCGGCGCGCGAACTGCTCGAAGAAGGAAGCCCAGTAGGGCGGGATGCTGTCGAGCAGCGTCTTGAGGTTGGACGGCCCCACGATGTCCACGCCGCAGGCGAAGTGCTCCGGCGTGTTGGTCATGCCCCACAGCACGGCATAGCCGCCGTACGAGCCGCCGTAAATGGCGACCTGGTCGCGGGTGGTGATGCCCTGCTCGATGGCCCAGTCGACGGCGTCGATCAGGTCGTCGTGCATCTTCCGGCCCCACTCGAGGTCACTGGCGTTGACGAAGTCCTTGCCGAAGCCGGTCGAGCCGCGGAAGTTCACCGACAGCACGGCGTAGCCGCGGTTCGCCAGCCACTGGTGGTCGCCGCGGTAGCCGAAGCTGTCGCGGGCCCACGGACCGCCGTGGACGTTCAGCACCATCGGCACCGGCTCGACCGGGACGCCGTCGGCATCCGGGTCCATGTGCGGCGGCAGCGACACATAGCTGACCAGCGTCAGGCCATCGCGGCTCTTGATCTCCACCGGGTACATCGGCGCCAGGGTCTCGCCCTCGAGCTCCGGACGGATAGTGAACAGCTTGTCGAGGCTCTTGGCCTCGCGATCGTACAGCCAGTACGCAGCCGGCTCAGTCACGCGGTCGATCACCACGGACCAGTAGCGGTCGTCGTCGGTGCGGCTGGTGACGGACCACTCGCCGCCGGCCTCCTCGTCGAGGAAGTCGATGTCGTCCTTGATGGCGTCGCCGATGGGGTACCAGCGGTTGGACAGGTAATTTTCGGCATAGGCCTGGACTTCGCCGGTCACGGGGTGCGCCATGATCCCGCCGATGTCGGCCTTGGAGCCGCTCACGATGACCTCGGTCTCCCCGCTCGCGAGGTCCAGCTTGACCAGGGCGCCGAGATTCCGGTCCCGGGAATCAAGCATGTAGGCGAAGTCCGCGTCCTGCGGGATGCCGAGGACATTGCTGGTCAGCGAGTCTTCGGGCGGGATGGCCGTCAGCAGCGAGGTCTCCCCGTCGTCGCCGATGCGCTCGATCTCGAGGCCGCCTTCCGGCGTGGGCTTGGCGGCGATGCGCAGCTGCAGTTCCTGGTCGGCGGCGAAGCCGGCATAGCCGTCGTTCTGGCGCACCAGCGTGATCTCGCCGGTTTCCAGATTCAGACTATGCACGTCGTGCCAGCGGGGATCGCGGTCGTTGAGGCCGATCAGGATCGTGTCCTTGATCTTGTCGCTGACGGCGACAATGGTCACGCGCACGTTCTCGAAGGGCGTGTAGTTGCGGGTCTCACCGCCCTCGAGATCGACCCCGTAGAGCAGGAAATTCTCGTCGCCGCCCTTGTCCTGCACGTACAGGATCTGCGTGCCGTCGGGCGACCAGCTGTAGCCGCGGACCGGCCGAACCTTCTCCTCCGTGACGGGCTTGGCCGCCGCGATGTCGTCGAGCGGCGCCACCCAGACGTTCATCACGCCGTCACGCGGTGCCAGGTAGGAGATGCGCTTGCCGTCGGGGCTGAGCTGCGCGCTGGAGCGGGCCGGGTTGCCGAACAGCTTGTCACGCTCAATCAGCTCCGGGGGCTCTACGGCCGCAGCCTCTGCCTCGGGAGCGGGTGCCGCGGCGGCGGCAGGCGCCGCGTCCTGCGGCTCGGCGGCTTCCTGCGGCTCGGCGGCTTGCTCGGGCTCGGGAGCCGACTGTTCCGGGCTGCAGCCGCTAAGCACGAAGGACATGCCCAGGGCCGCCAGCAGGACGAAGAAAGAAGTCAATTTGCGCGAGTACTGGACCACCATGGGCCTCCTCTGTTGCATCGGGTTGCCGGAGCGCTCGCCTGCCTGCCCGGACCCGGTCCGGGGGTGGCGAGGCTCAGGCCGGGCGGTTAGTCTAGCTCAATGCGCCTTGCGAGGAGGATTCGACCGTGAGCCCCAACCCCCAGGACGTCCCGATGCCCCCCGAAGTGGCCGCCATCCGCGACGCCGGTTTCGCGACCTGGTCGAGCGAGGCCGTGGCCCCGGCGCTGCGGGAAAAGTTCGCCGCCGAACGCATTCCCGTGCGCGGCATCCGGCACGTGCGAATCTGGGGCCTGCAGGTGGACGACGAGCGCGAGCTCCCCGGTCACGAGCGCACGAGCATCCCCGACGAGGACCTCTGGGAAGTCAGCCTCGAGGCCAGGGACGGGACCACGCGCAGCTTCGATTCCCGGCTGCTGGTCGCGGTTTCCTGAGGCCGCCGGCCGGGGCGTATCGCCGTGCATAAACACCTGCTCTGGGGTCTGCTCGCGCTCGGCGTGATCGTCCTGATCGCGTTCTGCTACCCGCAGCGCGTCGACGAGCCGGGGCCGCCATCGGCGCGGCTGCCGGAGGCACCGCCGCCGGCGGAGGAATTCGTCCCGATCGGGCCCGCCGAGCCTCCGCCGGAGCCCGCTCCGGACTTCGTGTCCGAGCCCGCGCCCGAGGAACCGCCGCTGCCGGCGCTCGATGAGAGCGATGCCGCAACGCGCGAGGCGCTGGCGCGGGCCATGGGTCCCGCGTTGGTCGAGGAGCACCTGGTGGAGGGCGACCTGGTCCGCAAGCTGGTCGCCACCACGGACAACCTGACGCGCGAAGGCCTGTGGATCAAGGCCAGGGCAGTGCCGCCGATGGGCGGGTTGTTCCTGGTTGCCGGAGAAGACGACGCTCTGACGATCGATGCGGCCAATTTCGAGCGCTACGCGCCGTTGTTTGCGCTGATCGACACGATCGATGTCACTGCGCTGGTAAGCGCCTATCAGCGGCACTATCCCCTGCTCCAGCAGGCTTACGAGGAACTCGGCTATCCCGGCCGCCAGTTCCACAACCGGGCGCTGGAGGTGATCGATCACCTGCTTGCCACGCCTCGCGTCAGCGGGCCGATCGCCCTGGTGCAGCCACACGTCCTCTACGAGTTCGCAAACCCCGAGCTTGAGGCACTGTCTCCCGGCCAGAAGGTACTGCTCCGGATCGGGCCCGACAACGCCGCGATCGCCCGGTCCAAGTTGATCCAGTTGCGGGCGGCACTCGAACAGTTGTCGGTCGCCTCCGGCGTCGACTGAGCTCCGGCAAGGGAATCCAGCATGGCTTTCACTCAGCGCCTGGCGGGCGCACTGGTCTCGGCCTACGAGTCGATCGTGTTGCAGCGCCCCATCTGGACGCTGGCGGGCGTCGCCATCGCGGTCGCGCTGCTGGCCGCCTTCATCCCGCGGTTCCAGCTCGACGCGTCGTCGGAGACGCTGGTCATGGAAGACGACGAGGCGGTGCGCTTCTACCGCGCTGTTCGCGCCCGCTACGAGTCGGACGATTTCCTGGTCGTGACCTACACGCCCCGCGAGGGCCTCTTCGTCGAGACTGCGCTGGCACGGCTCGAAGCCATGCGCGACGAGCTGGCCAGCCTCGACCATGTCGCCGAGGTCACTACACTGCTGGATGTGCCGGTGCTGGAGGGCCTGGAGGCCAGCCTGACAGAGCTGCCGACCGACGCCGAGGCGTTGACCTGTAACGGGCCCGACCGGGCTCGGGACTGCCGGCGGCTGCTCGACAGCGACCTGTACCGCAACCTCCTCGTTAGCCCTGACGGCCGCACCAGCGGCATCCGGGTCCTGCTCGAGCAGGACGAGGCCTACCGGGCGCTGCAGCGGGAGCGCGACCAGCTCCGGATCAAGGACCAGGAGGAAGGCCTGACCCAGGCGGAGCAGGCCCGGCTGGCGGAGCTGAACGAGCGGATCTCCACGCGTGGCGCCGAGCTGCGGGAAGAGGAAGCGATCACCATCGCCGCGGTGCGGGAGGTGCTGGACCGGTTCCGCGACCGGGCCGAGATTCACCTCGGCGGCGTGCCGATGATCGCGGTCGATTCGATCGCCTTCGTGCGCGCCGACCTCGTAAACTTCGGGGCGGCGGTCGGAGCTTTCATCGTGCTCATCCTGTTCGTCGCCTTCCGCCGGCCTCGCTGGGTCATCCTGCCGGTGGTCACCTGCGCCGCTACCGTCGTGGCCATGATGGGCCTGCTGGGCCTGCTCGGCTGGCCGGTGACGGTGGTCTCATCGAACTTCATCTCGCTGCTGCTGATCCTCAACCTGGCCCTGTGTGTCCACCTGGTCGTGCGCTACCGGGAGCTGCACGAGCTGATGCCGGAGCTGCGCCAGTACACCCTGGTCCGCGACACGGTCCGCAGCAAGTTCGTGCCGTGCCTCTACACCGCGCTCACGACGATGGTGGCCTTCGGCTCCCTCCTCGTCAGCGGCATCCGCCCGGTGATCGACTTCGGCTGGATGATGGTGATCGGCCTGGGCGTGGCCTTCGTGCTGTCCTTCACCTTCTTTCCCGCAGCACTCGTGCTGCTGAAGCCGGGCCGGGCGGTCCGGCTGCACAACCTGACCGGAGAGCTGACGGGCGCGGTGGCGCGAGCCATTACGGCGCGCCCGGGGCTGACGCTGCTGGTCGCTGCCGCCCTGGCCGTGGCCGGGATGACCGGCACCGCCCGGCTGTCGATCGAGAACCGCTTCATCGACTATTTCAAGAAGTCGACCGAGATCTACCAGGGCATGCGCCTGATTGACGAGCAGCTGGGCGGCACCACGCCCCTGGACGTGCTGATCGACGCGCCGGCCGCGCCGGCGGACGAGGGCGAAGAGTTCGAGGAACCCGACTTCCTGGCCGGCTTCGACGACCTCGAGGTGGGCGGCGACAGCGGCATCGCGACGACCAGCTACTGGCTCAACAGCGCCCGGCTGCCCGAGATCCGCCGCATCCACCGGTACCTCGAGTCACTGGAAGGCACTGGCAAGGTGATGTCGGTCATCACGGCGATGGATATGTTCGGCGCGCTGGAGCCGCGCGTGCTGACCGAGGACTTCTTCATCTCGGTCTTCTACCAGCGCCTGCCCGACCTGGTGAAAGAAACCCTGTTCGACCCCTACCTGTCCGACGACGGCAACCAGCTGCGTTTCAGCATCCGGGTCTACGAGTCGGCGCCCGACCTGCGGCGCAACCAGATGCTGGAAGAGATCGAGCGCCATCTCGAGGAGGACATGGGTTACGGCGCGGACAACGTCCACCTGTCGGGCATGATGGTGCTCTACAACAACATGCTCCAGGGCCTGTTCCGTTCGCAGATTCTGACGCTCGGCGTGGTCTTCGGCGCCATCATGATCATGTTCCTGGTGCTGTTCCGCTCGGTGCGCTACTCCACGCTGGGGATCCTGCCTAACCTGCTGTCGGCAGCGCTGGTGCTGGGGCTGATGGGCTGGGCGCGCATCCCACTGGACCTGATGACCGTGACAATCGCCGCGATCACCATCGGCATAGGCGTCGACAACACGATTCACTACGTGCATCGCTACCGGGAAGAGATTCAGGTGGACGGCGGCCCGTGGGCGGCGGTCATGCGCTGCCACACGTCAATCGGGCAGGCGCTGTACTACACCACGATCACGATCGTGCTCGGTTTCTCGGTGCTGGCGCTCTCGGCCTTCATCCCCACCATCCTGTTCGGCCTGCTCACCGGCCTCGCCATGACGGCGGCGCTGGTGGCCAACCTGACATTGCTGCCGGTGCTGCTGGCGAAGACCGAGCGAGGCCGTTAGGGGCGGCGGAACACCAGCGTCGCGTTGGCGCCGCCGAAGCCGAAGCTGTTCGACATCACCGTCTCGAGCGCGGCACCGTCGCGCCGATGGCGCACGATATCGAAGCCCTCCGCCGCAGGATCAAGGTTCTCGATGTTGGCCGAGGCCGTGATGAAGCGATGCTCCATCATCAGCAGGCAGTGCACCGCTTCGTTCACGCCGGCCGCCCCGAGCGCATGGCCGCCGAGCGATTTCGTCGAGCTGATGGGCGGTGCCCGGTCGCCGAAGACCTCGCGCACGGCCTCCAGCTCTTTCACGTCGCCCACCGGCGTACTGGTGCCGTGGGAATTGAGGTAGTCGATGGGGCCGTCGACGCCTTCCAGGGCCATGCGCATGCAGCGCACGGCGCCCTCGCCCGAGGGCTGCACCATGTCGGCTCCGTCCGAGGTGGCGCCGTAGCCGACCAGCTCGGCCAAGATCGGGGCACCACGCGCCTCGGCATGCTCCAGCGCCTCGAGCACCAGCATGCCGCCGCCGCCGGAGATGACGAAACCGTCCCGATCCGCGTCGTAGGCGCGGGACGCGCGCTCGGGCGCGTCGTTGTAGCGCGACGACAGCGCGCCCATGCCGTCGAACATCGCCGAGCTGCCCCAGTGCAGCTCGTCGGAACCACCCGCGAACACCACGTCCTGCTTGCCCCACTGGATGAGCTCCGCCGCGTGCCCGATGCAATGCGCGCTGGTGGCGCAGGCGGAGCTGATGCTGTAACTCGTACCCTTGATGCGAAAGGCGGTGGCGAGGTTGGCGGCGACTGCCGAGGACATGCAGCGGGTCACCATGTAGGGGCCGACCTTGCGGGCCCCCTTGCTGCGGACGATGTCGGCGTTCATCAGCACGTACTCGTTCGAGGCGCCGCCGGTGCCGACGACCAGCCCGATGCGCGGGTCGCTGATGTCCTCCTCCGCCAGGCCCGCATGCGCCAGCGCCTCCCTCATCGCCACGTAGGCGTAGCCGCTGGAGTCGCTCATGAAGCGCTTGAGCTTGCGGTCGATCAGCGCGGCCAGGTCGATATCGACCGGCGCGCAGACCTGGCTGCGGAAGCCGAGCTCGCCGTACTCCTCGCTGCCCCGCACGCCCGAGCGGCCTTCGCGCAGGGCGGAGAGCACTTCGCTGGCATTGTTACCGATGCTCGAGACGATGCCGTATCCGGTGACCACCACGCGCCGCATGGCCTGCTCCTAGAAAGATTCGGTTGAGGTGAAAAGACCGACGCGAAGGTCGGTTGCCGTGTAGATCTGCCGCCCGTCGACCTCCATGACGGCGTCGGCGATGCCCATGTACAAGCGGCGCAGAACCACGCGCTTGAGGTCGATGCGATAGGTGACCAGGCTGGCCGTGGGCAGCACCTGCCCGGTGAACTTGACCTCGCCCACGCCGAGCGCCCGGCCGCGGCCCGGGCCGCCGCTCCAGCACAGGAAGAACCCGATCAGCTGCCACATGGCATCCAGTCCCAGGCAGCCGGGCATGACCGGGTCGGACTCGAAATGGCACTGGAAGAACCACAGGTCTGGACGGATGTCGAGCTCCGCCGTGATCTGGCCCAGACCGTGAGCGCCCCCGTCCTCGGTGATGCTGGTGATCCGGTCGACCATCAGCATCGGCGGCAGCGGCAGCCGTGCCCGGTCGGCACCGAACAGCTGGCCGTGCCCGGCCTGCAGCAGCTCGTCGCGGTTGTACGCGTTCTTTCTCATGGACGGGGCTCGCCGACTGACTTCAGCGCCCTATTGTGCAGCAAAAGCAGCGCCGGCACCGCCTGCAGTGCATCAAGACGCACCCAAGAGAAAGGCGCCCATGCCGGAGCATGGGCGCCTTCTGAAGGCAAGCGCAGAGCGCTAGTTAGGGACGCGTGCCGCCTTCCACCGGATCAGCCGTCCAGCCGAGGCCGGCCCAGTCGATCTGGTCGTTGAAGTGGCAATCGATGCAATTGCCACCCTCGCCGAGGGCATCCGCGGCCGGTGCGATCTCGTGATTGACCGCCCAGTAGCTCACGGTGTCGATGAACTCGAACTCACCCGAGTACGGCTGGCCCGTACGATCCGCGCCGTCCTGCAGCGCCAGGTTCCAGTCGAAGAACTTCCAGTAGGCGTTGGGGCCGCCCTCGCCGCCGCCCGGGAACAGGTGCGGTACGAGAATGGTACCGTTGACGGCGTCGGCCGGCTGGTCACCGATGAACCTCTTGAACGGATAGATCTTCGCGTCCGGGTTCGTGTAGTCCGTGGCCGGACCACCGAGATAGACCCGTTCCACGCCGTCTGCGCCCGTTTCGGAGGGCAGGTCGGCCACGTTGTCGTTCTCGTTGATGATCGACTTGATCCACTTGCCGTCGTAGAACCGCAGCGCGGGTCGGACGTTGAGACCCCACACGAACGAGCCCTTGATCTTGGCGTAGGTCTCCTTGCCTGTCACCGGATCCACGGGGATCGGATCGATGTCCTGGCCGGCGTCGGACCAGTACCACTCGACCTTGGTCGGGATCTGGCGCGCGATGGCCGGGATATGGCAGACCTGGCAGGCCAGGCGCTCGTGCGAGGTGAAAATTCCCTCAACCGACGTGCCGATATGGACCGTCGGGCTGTGGCAGTCGTCGCACTGGCGCATCTCGCCCTCGTCCACGGAGTGGTAGGGCATGCCGCCGATGCCGTGGGACAGCAGGTTGCCGTCGAGGTCGCGCTCGACGTCATGGCAGGTGACGCAACTGGCGTCGGCGCCGTCGGTCGCCATGTGGACGTCGTACTCGCGCGTCGTGTCGACCAGCGCGCTGGACAGGTCGCCGTGCTTGACGTTGTCGCCGCCGCCCGCGTTCTTGTGGCAGAACAGGCAGGCCTTGCGAGTCGGGACGCCGTTGTTCTCGCCCACGCTCTGGGCCACGGCCTGCAGATCGAGTTCTGCCGGCGGACGGCCGGCGGCCGGGGGCGCCTTGGCGTAGGTGCCGGTCTGGTCATGGCAGGCGAAGCAGTCGATCAGCTTGGCGTTGCCGAAGTCGTAGGTGTCGTCCTTCCAGTCATAGCCGATATGGCACTGGGAGCAGCGACCCTCGTTGGTCGGCACCGCGACGCAGAAGTTGTTGATGATCTGCTTCTTGCCGTAGGTATCGCCCTCGAAGCCCTCGATACCGGCGGCCACGCCTTCCCACTTCCAGTGACCGGTGGTGAGGATCTCGTCGCCGATCTTGCCGTGGCAGTTCAGGCAGGCGCCGTCCTCGTAGGGCCGGTCCGCAAAGTAAGCCGCGTGCAGCGTTTCCGGCTCGCCGATGGAGGGAGGCGGCGTCTGGCAGTCGAACACGTCGACCACGCCGTCGCCGTTGGTGTCCTCTTCAGGATCGGCCACGCCGTTCTCGTTCAGGTCCCAGCAGCTGATGCCGTCAGAACCGTCGGCGCCGGCCGGGCCGGGATCCCCGTCGTCCCCTTCACAGCCGCCAAGCGCCAGCAGGCCGGCCAGAAGGATCGCTGCCCATGGGGCAGGCAGTCCAAACCTGGAAGTCGTCATGATCAACCCCTTGCACATTTCTCGTTATGTTCCCGGGTCCACCGGGACCCGCCCCTAAATGCAGACGCTTCTCAATTAGAGAAGACTGATTTAGCCACGGATGAAATGTGCTTGATCTGGGGGCTGTCGTGTTTGATGCAGGTCAGGTTGGAGCTAAGAGATTTCCACTAGGTGTGCACCGCAACGGAATCAGTGCCGCCGCGGGTTTTCCGGCCGAAAAGCCGGCCGAAGAACCCGCGGAGATCTTCCAGCAACAGATAGTTCAGCGGCACCAGCACGAGGGTGATGAAGGTGGCGAACAGGATGCCGAAGCCCAGCGACACCGCCATCGGGATCAGGAACTGGGCCTGGGTCGACTTCTCGAAAATGAGCGGTGTCAGGCCGGCGAAGGTCGTCAGCGAGGTCAGCAGGACGGGCCGCAGGCGCGCCACCCCGGCGGTCGCCACCGCCTCCAGCAGCGCCATGCCCTCGGCGCGCCGGCGATTGACGTAGTCGACCAGCACGAGGCTGTCGTTCACCACCACGCCGGTCAGGGCCAGCATGCCCATCAGGCTCATGATGGTGAGGCTCATGTCCATGATCATGTGGCCCAGCATGGCGCCGGCGGCCCCGAAGGGAATGACGCTCATGACGATCAGCGGCTGCAGGTAGGAACGGAACGGGATCGCCAGCAGGCAGTAAATGATGAAAAGCACGAACATCAGGCCGTAGCCCAGGCTGCCGAAGGACTCGCGCTGCTCCCGGGCCTCTCCCTCCAGGCTGAAGCTGACGCCCGCGTAGCGCTTGACCTCGGGGGCGAGGAACTCGCGCAAGTCACGCTTGATCGCCTCGACGTCAGCCGTCTCCTTGTTGACGTCGGCCGTGACGTTGATCGTGCGGTTGCGGTCCACCCGCCGGATCTGCGAGAACCCGCGCCCGTACTCGGCGCTGGCGACTTCGACGAAGGGCACCTCGGCGCCGTCCGGCGTGCGGATGCGCATGGAGTCCAGGTTTTCCAGGGAGCGCCGCTCGGACTCGGGGTAGCGGACGTAGACGCGGACCTCTTCGCGGCCCCGCTGGATGCGCTGGACCTCGAAGCCGAAGAAGGCATGGCGCACCTGCCGGGCCAGGGCCTCGAGGGTGATACCCAGCAGCTCCGCCTCCGGCCGGATCTGCAGCCGGATCTCCTCCTTGCCGTCCTCGAAGCTGTCGGTGATGTCGAACACGCCCGGGTAGGTCTCGAGCCGTTCGCGCACCTCGCTCGACAGCGTGCGCAGGACGTCGAAGTCCGGCCCGGTGATCTGGATGTCGAGCGGCGAGCCGCCCATCCCGATCTCGGCGCGGAAGCTCAGCTCCTTGGCGCCCGGGATCTGCCCGATGCTCCGCCGCCATTCGCGCACGAGCTCGGAGCTCGTGACGTCGATGGTGCGGTCCTCCGGCGGCGTGATCTCGAACACCACGCGGCCGATATCCGTCCGGGGCGTGCCGCCGCCCCCGGTCGAACCGACCGAGGCGAGGATGCCCTGGATCACGCTTTCGCCGGTGTCCGGGTCGGTGTACTGCACCCGCAGCGCCTCCGCTTGGGCGTTGATGCGCCGGATGGCCGACTCGGTCGCCTCGAAGGGGGTACCGGGCGGCATGGTCACGGTCGCGGAAGCGGTCTCCGCCTGGATGCGCGGGAAGAAGATGAACCGCAGGTGGCCGCCGATGGTAATGCTGAACATGATGATCAGGGCCGCCAGGAACAGGGTCACCGCCAGGTAGCGGTTGCGCAGCGACCAGTTCAACACCGGGGTGTAGGCGGCGCGGGTGCCCCGCTCCAGGCCGCGCTGCACCCGGGCCTGGAGCCGGCTCAGCGGCCCCTCGTTCCCGCCGTTGCGAATCCTCACGTGCTTGAGATGGGCCGGCAGGATCAGCTTGGACTCCACCAGAGAGAACAGCAGCACCGGGATCACGATCAGCGGGATCTGGGCGAAGATCTGGCCCCGCACGCCCTCGATCATCAGCAGCGGCACGAAGGCCACCACGGTGGTCAGCACGCCGAAGGTGACGGGCACCGCGATCTCCTGGGTGCCCCGGATCGAGGCCTGGAGCGGATCTTCGCCCTTCTGCAGGCGGGAGAAGATGTTCTCGCCGGTGACGATGGCGTCGTCCACCACGATGCCCAGCACCAGGATGAAGGCGAACAGGCTGATCAGGTTGAGGGTGACGCCGAACGCAGGCATCAGTGCGATGCCCCCCATGAACGCGACCGGGATCCCGACCACGACCCAGGAAGCCACGGCGGGACGCAGGAACAGAGTCAGCAGGACCATGATCAGGATGCCGCCCTGGACGGCGCTCTTGATCAGGGTGTTCAGCCGGGCCTCGACGACGCGCGACCGGTCACGCCAGTAATCCAGCTCCACGCCGGGCGGCAGCCAGTCGGGGGTGTCGGCGATGTAATCGCGCACCACCTCCGCGACTTCGATGGCGCTCTGGTCGCCGACCCGGTAAACGTCGATAAACGCAGCCGGCTGGTCGTCGTAACGGAAACTGAGAGGGTCCTCGCTGAAGCCGTCGCGGACGCTGCCGATGTCCGCGATGGTCAGCTTGGCGCCGCCTTCGGTGCTCCGCACCACGATGTCCTCGAACTCGGTCCCGACGCGGGCCTGGCCCTGGGTGCGGATCAGCACCTCGCCGCCGGACGTGCGCACCGAGCCCGCCGCGAGGTCCAGGGAGGTGCGACGCACAGCCGAAGCCACCTGCTCGAGCGTCAGGCCGTACTCGCGCAGGGTCTGCTCCGAGACCTCGATCGAGATCTCGTAGGGCCGCACGCCGTCGAGCTCCACTTGCGTGATCTGGGGCAGGTCTACGAGCTCGTCGCGCACACGCTCGGCGACCAGGCGCAGCTCGGGCTCCGCAAGCTGGCCCGACACGATGACCGTGATGACGTCGCGACGGATCTCCGGGATGTAGACCACCGGGCGCTCGCTGTCGACCGGGAAGGTCGAGATCGCGTCGACCCTCGCCTTCACGTCGTTCATCAGCTCACGGGGGTCGGCGCTGTTCTCGACCTCGATCACGACGGTGCCGAGATTCTCGACCGCTGTGGAGCGCAGGGTCTTGATGCCCTCGAGGTCCTGCACGGCCTCCTCGATCTTGACCGTGATGCCTTCCTCCACCTCGGACGGCGTGGCGCCCGGGAACGGCACGCGCACGATGACGTTGCGCAGCTCGAAGGCCGGGAACACCTCGAGCGGGATCTTGGCAGTCAGGCCCCAGACGCCCAGCGCGACGATGGTGAACATCAGCAGGTTCGCCGCGACGTCGTTACGGGAGAACCAGGCGATCATGCCCTTCATCGCGGTCCCTCCTGCGTCGCCACCCGGTCACCCGGCGGGCCGCCGCGGCCCGGCCGCTCGCGCGGCGCGGGGGCCACACCATCGACCGTGGCGCTGACCAGCGTACCGTTGGCCGCCACCGCCAGGGGCGTCACGTTGACCACGTCGCCGGGTTCCAGGCCGGCAACCACCACGGCATCATCGCCGTCGGTCCAGGCCACTTCGACCTGACGGCGCTGCAGCCGGCTTTCGTCGTCCACGACCAGGATCCAGTCGCCGTCCCGCAAGGCGGCCCGCGGGACCACGAAGGCGTCCGCCAGCACCTGGCCCTCGATCTCCGCCTCGACGAACTGCCCGATGCGCAGCGGCGGACGGTCGTCGTCGGCGCGCCGGTACGGGTCATCGACCTGGGCAACCACGAACAGCTGGCGGCTGCGCGTGTCGATGGCGCCCTCGGCCCTCACGACCCGGCCCTCCCAGGACCAGGTCTCGCGGCCGAAGCTGCTCTTCAGGTGGACGACCGGCGCCTCGGCCTGGGCCTCGCCCGGCTCGTCGCGGAACCGCTCGGGCAGGTCGACGAACTCCATCTGCCGGCCCGACAAGGGCAGGCGGAGCTCCACGAAGTCGGTCGCGTAGATTCGGGCCAGGACCGTGCCGGGCGAAACGAACTGGCCGACGTCAACGTTCTTCTCCAGCACCTGGCCCTCGTAGGGCGCGCGGATCCGGGTGCGCTGCAGATCGACCTGGGCGCGCTCCAGCTGCGCCTGGGCGGAGAGCAGGGCGGCCCTGGCCGCGGCGATCTGCGGCTTGCGCAGGCCGAGCTCGGGCGCCTCCTTCCCCAGCATGCGCCAGTCGTCCTCGACCACCTTGGCCTGCGCGATTTCCTGCTCCAGGGCCGACTCCGCCTGGGCCACCTGGGCCTCGGCGCTGGCAATCGCGAGCTCATAGTCCCGGTCATCCAGCTTCACCAGCACATCGCCCTGCTCGAAGAAGCCGCCCTCCCGGAAAGAGGGCGAGATCTCGACGATCTGGCCTGACACCTGTGGGATCAGGGTGCTCTGGGTGCGCGGCTCCACCGTGCCCTCGCTGCGCACGATCACGCGGTAGTTCCGGGGCTCGACCCGCATGGCCTCGATGGCCACCGGAACCACCGGCGGCGTGAACTGCGGCGCCTCGGGTCGCTGGGAGATGATGTAGCGGCCGCCGGCCAGGGCCGCCACCAGCACGGCGAGCGGGAGAAGCCACTTGAGCAACTTAGCGATCATTCGGACCTGCCTGGATGAACGGTTCCGTCGGGCGTAAAGCACGGCATTGTAATCGGCTTGAGACCCTAAACGGATCCAGCTCGGCGGATTCCACGAAAAATTCACAGCCCGCAGCAAGCGCACGGTTGCTGCGATCGAGCCCGGGAGGCAACCTGTCGCGATGAACCTGACCCAATACGAGGGCCTGCTCCGCCTGGCAGCATTCGGCGCCCTGCTCGGGCTGCTCCTGCTGGCCCAGTGGCGCTGGCCCGCCCGCGGGGACAGCCGCCCGGCGCGGCGCCAGCTGGTCAACCTCGGCATGGGCGCGGTCGACACCGCCATTCTCCGCCTTGGCTTCCCGGTCCTGGCGGTCGGCTGGGCGGCGGCCGTGGACGGCGGCGGCCTGTTCGGTCGCCTGGCCTGGCCGGCCTGGATCGAGTTTGCCGCCGCAGTTCTGCTGCTCGACCTCGCGATCTACTGGCAGCACCGCGTCATGCACGCGGTGCCGCTGCTCTGGCGCCTGCATCGCGTGCACCACTGCGACACCGCTTTCGACGTCACCACCGGCCTGCGGTTCCACCCGCTCGAGATTGCATTGTCGATGGGCTTCAAGCTCGCGCTGATATCCCTGCTGGGCCCGGACCCGGCGGCGGTGCTGGTGTTCGAGCTGCTGCTCAGCCTCGGGTCCCTCTTCACGCATACCGACATTGCCCTGCCGGCCGGGCTGGACCGCCGGCTGCGGTGGCTGTTCGTCACGCCGTCGATGCACCGCGTCCATCACTCGACCCGCCGCGTGGAAACCGACAGCAATTTCGGCTTCCATCTCTCGGTCTGGGACCGGCTGTTCGGCAGCTACACGGCCGCGCCGCGCGAGGATGAGCGCCGCATGCCCATCGGCCTGGGGGCGTGGCGGGAACCACGTGACCAGCGCCTGGTCTCTCTGTTATTGAACCCCTTCCGCCCCCAGCCCGCCCGGCCTCCGTCCGGGCCGTCGCCGGCCGGAGAACGCGATGCGTGACACCCTGCCCCTGCTGCTGGATACCGACTTTCCGCGCCTCCGCCGCGACCGGCTGGACACGCTCCAGCTCAACCTGGGCTATCTCTGCAACATCGCCTGCCTGCACTGCCACGTAAACGCGGGGCCGACGCGCAAGGAGCTGATGGCCCGGGAAACCATGGAGCTGGCGCTCGCCGTCGCGCAACGCCACAACGTCGGCACGCTGGACCTGACCGGCGGCTCCCCGGAGATGAACCCTGAGTTCCGCTGGTTCGTCGCCGCCGCGCGGGA
>JASFEC010000021.1:0-15399 GCA_050125045.1 Gammaproteobacteria bacterium
CTCCGCGACTTGCCCCGCACGGCATCGAGCAACGGGTCATTGATGGTCGCGGGGCGGTTGCCGCGCCGCTCGAGGTGATAACGCGCCTGCTCGATATCGCCCAGTCCGCGGTAAGCCATGCCGAGCGAGTGGTGCAGCTGCGATGCCGCCGGGTCGAGGGCGAGCGCGCGCTCCAGGTAGTCCATCGCGTCCTGGTAACGGCCTGCCGCCAGTGCCACGCGGCCGAGGCCCCCCAGCGCGGCTGGCGCGGACGGCGCAAGCTCGCGAGCGCGCGCAAAATCGCGCTCCGCACGCTCCGGCCGTCCGGCCTCCAGTTGAATGCGTCCCCGGCGGAGCAGGGCAGGCACGTCGCGGGGAGCCATCTCCAGCACCGTGTCCAGGAACCCGGCGGCCGCCGCCGGATCGTTGGCGCTCAGCTCGACCAGGGCCTGCAGGTATGGCCAGGCCTGGTCCCCCGGCTGCAGCGCTCGGGCCTGCGCGTAGGCGATGCGCGCCTGCGCCAGCAGTTCGTGGACGAAGAGCAGGTCGCCGTAGTGGCCCCATGCGGCCGCCAGGCGGTCCGGCGAGGCCGAGTCCTCGAGTGCCTGCTCCAGGTCCGCGCGGGCATCGCCGAGGGCGGCCTGGACGGGCGCCGGGAACTGCTCGGCGTCGACGCCGGGAATGTCGGGCGTTGCCGACAGCTCGACACTGGCGAGCAGCAGCAGTGTGCAACAGACGGCGCCGAGCAACGGTTGACGCGCGCTCATGGCTTCTCCACGGGCGCGCCCTCGCCCTGCCTGAGCACGTGGTAGCGATCGACGTCGAGGGCCGCGAACTCCTCCTCGCTACCGTCCGGCCAGCGCACGCGCACGTTTGCCGGGTCCGCGCCCTCACCGAGGGCGAAGCGGACCCGCGCGTCCTGGGCCGAGGCATAAGATCCATCGGCCCGGGCCCGGCGCATGTGCGGTGGCTCGTCTTCCGCAAGCAGCCAGGCGGCAGCGCCCGTGGCATGCCGCCGGCCGGACTCATCGACCAGCTCCAGCCCCAGCCAATTCGCCTCGGTGTCGATCCGGTTCAGCAGGATCTGGGCGGGGCCCTCGATGTTGGCGAACACCACGTCCGGGCGGCCGTCGTTGTCGAGGTCGCCGACGGCGGCCCCCCGGGTCACGTTGGCAACCTGGAAGGCCGGACCGGCCGAGTCGCTCGCCTCGCGGAAGCGGCCGTCGCCCAGGCTGAGGAAGAGCTGGTTGCGCTGGTGGTAGGGGAATTCGCTGCCGGCGTCGACGAGGTTGCGCTCCAGCGTCACCGCGCCGTTGGCGATCACGAGGTCGAGCCAGCCGTCGAGGTTGACGTCGGTCCATGCCGTGCCGAAGCCCGTGTAGCTCAGGCTTGGCACGCCGAGCCCCGCGCGGGAAGTCACGTCCGTGAACCAGCCGTCGCCGCCGTTGCTGTAGAGCGTATTGCTCTCGCTGCGCATGTGCGTGACGAAGATGTCCTCGGCCCCGGAGCGGTCGAAATCTCCGGCATCCACGCCCATTCCCGCTTCGGTCATCCCGTCGGCATTCACGGCGCTGCCGGCCAGGAAGGCCTCGTCACGGAATGCCAGGCCGCCTTCGTTCAACCACAGTGAATTGGGATCCCCGTCATTGGCGACGTAGATATCGGGCAGGCCGTCATAGTCGAGATCGGCGATGACTACGCCCAGGCCGTGATGCGCGACCTCCGCCAGGCCGGCGGCCGCGGTAACATCCTCGAAGCGACCGTCGCCCAGGTTGCGGAACAGCCGGTCCGGCACGCCCTCGTAGGCCGAGGGAGAGCAGTAGTCGAGCTGGTTCGTCAGGGTGCTGCGACACGCCTTGTTTTTCGCCACGGTGTAGTCGGCATAGTTGACCACCACGAGTTCCGGCCGGCCGTCGCCGTCGAGATCGCCGAAGCTCCCGCTCACGCTCCAGCCGGGATCATTCACGCCGGCCTCCACCGTCCGGTCGCTGAAAGTCCCGTCGCCGTTGTTCCGCCAGAGCTGGTTATCGCCGAGATTGAGTACGTACAGGTCGGTGAAGCCGTCGGCGTCGTAGTCGCCCGTCGCAACCCCCATCCCGTAGCCGTGGGCCTCGATACCGGCGTCCGAGGTGACGTCGCGGAAACGCGGTAGCCAGTGCCCGTCTTCGTCCCGGGACGACTCGTTGCGATACAGCCGGTCGCCTCCGGCCGCAGCCGGGTCACCCTCGGTGCCCGGCATGAGCCCGCCCTGCACGAGGTAAATGTCCAGGCGACCGTCGTTGTCGTAGTCCAGCAGGGCAACGCCGCCGCCCATGATCTCCGGGAACCAGAATTCCCCCGTCATCCCGTTCCGGTAGACGAAGTCCACGCCGGCCGGGCCTGCCACGTCAACGAACCAGGCCGAGTCGGCAGCCACGGCCGGCGCAGCCGTTGCCAGGAGGATCGCCAGTGTCGTGGCCCGGGGTGTAGTCATGGCGCGGCATTATACGGGTTGGCAGTCCTGCCGCCGGAGACGGTGTCGCTCAGGGCCGGCGGATGACGTGCAGCCGGTCGGCCGGCAGGTCCCGCAGGACCTGTTCCTCGCCGTCCGGCCAGCGGACCGTGAGCGTCGCGGTGGTCGCCGCGCCCAGCCCGAAAGTCACGGGCAGCTCGACCTGCGACAGGTAACTGCGTGTCGGCATGACGGTCCGCCGCTGCGTACCGGCGGGGCCCTCGAGCCGGACCTCGGCGCCGATGGCGCGGGTGTTCGGTGGCTGGTCGACGAGTTGCAGGCGGATCCAGTGGTGTTCCGTGGCCGTCTCGTTGCGCAGCACGAGCGGCGGGCCACCCGCCTGCGTCAGCACGAGGTCGAGGCGGCCGTCCCCGTCCAGGTCGGCATAGGCGGCGCCACGGCCGACGATCGGCTGCGCCAGACCGAGGGTCTGCTCCGCAGGCACCAGGACGAAGGGCTGGCGACAGGCTGCGCCACAGTTCCAGAAGAGCTGCGCGGGTTGCCGGTACCGCTGGCTGGCCTGGACACGGTTGATCTCGTTCTCGACATGGCCGTTGGCCTGGAGGTAATCGAGGCGCCCGTCCAGGTCGTAGTCCAGGAACAGCACGCCGAAGGTCAGGGCAGCACGCGACCCGGGGCCGATCCCGGCGATGATCGTCTCGTCCGAGAACTCCGCACTGCCGCCGGTGGCGACGAAGAAGGAGCTCATCTCGTTGGCGAAATTGCCGATCGCGATAGCCAGGGCTTCGTCGTTCGCAAAATGGGCGGCATCGATGCCCATGGCGCCGGTCGCCAGCCCGTTCCGATCGAACCCTGCGCCGGCCTCGGCACCGATCTCGGCGAACGTCCCGTCGCCGAGGTTGCGGAAGACAAAGTTCCGGACCGTGTCGTTCGCGACCACGACGTCGAGGTCCCGGTCCTCGTCGATATCGGCGAAGACGAGCGCCAGCCCCTTGCCGACCGGCTGTCCGGTAGTCGGGTGGCTGACGTGGATACCCGCCGCCGCGCCCATTTCGCTGAAGGTGCCGTCCCGGTTGTTGCGATAGAGATACGACTGGGTGCCGCTGAAGTTGGTGGGAGGACCGTAGGCGCGCCCGATGCCGGCGAGCCGGTAGTCGACCTCGATGTCGATTTCCCGCGACCATTGCACGTAGTTGACGACGAAAAGGTCGAGCCAGCCGTCGGCGTCGTAGTCGAAGAATCCCGCGGAAGTGCTCCAGGCCTCGGCGCTGCCCGCCACGCCGGCTGCTGCCGTGGCGTCCGCGAAGCGGCCGCCGACGTTGCGATAGAGGCGATTGGCGCCCACGGCGGTGATGAACAGGTCTTCCCATCCGTCGCCGTCGAAATCGCCCACTGCCACACCCTGGCCGTAGAAAGAGTCCTGGCCCAGTCCCGCTTCTGCGGATGCGTCCGCGAAGCCGCCGGTGCCGTCGTTGCGATAGAGTGCCAGGGCGCGAGGCCGGGGCGCCGCCGGGTCGCGGGCGAAGGGCCAGGTGTCCGAGTTGACGAACAGCAGGTCCTGGTCGCCGTCGTTATCGAAATCCAGCCACGCGACCCCGCCCCCCATGGTCTCCGGCAGCATGCGCTCGCCGGTGGCGCCGTTCTCGTGGACGAAGTCGATGCCGGCGGCCCGCGTGATGTCGCGGAAGAGCGCTGCCGGCGGGGCGGGCTGCGGTTCCGTATCCAGCAAGCGGGACAGGTCGACATCAGCCTCGGGGACTTCCGGCTGCGGCGGGGTCCCGAGCAGCCGGATCACCAGCACCAGGGCCACAATCGCCACCAGCACGCCGATGACGGCCAGGGAGCGGCGGAAGGCCTTGCCGATGGCGGCATCGCGGGAGGGTCGCGACCGGCTCACTGGTCCTCCAGGCTGGCGGCAAAAGCCGGCACCGAGGCCGGGTAGCGGTCATGGTCGGGCCGCTGCAGGTCATACACGACGACCGGGTCGGCGGCATGGTTGGCGGCGGGGTCCGCCCGCCGGGCGGCCGACACCGCATGGTCGCGGGCATTGTCGTCTACCCGGAAACGGGTGTGTGCCGCGCGATGCTTCTCCGCCTCCGGGGCGTCGCCCAGCTCGCCGTAGATCCGGGCAAGATTGTAGTGGGCGGCGGCATTCTCCGGGTCTTCGCCCAGCGCCGCCAGGAACCAGTTCCGCGCTTCCCGCAGCGCCTCGATGCGGGCGGGCGCGTCGTTTCTGGCCGCCTGCCGCGCCCGTTCCAGCCAGACCAGGCCGAGCTGGTTCAGCAGGCGATAGTCACGCGAGAAGTCGAAGCCGCGGTCCCGGGCCGCGGCAAAGCGATTCTCCGCCAGCGCCATGAAGGTCTCCGTAGCTTCCTCGAGGCGCCCCTGCTGGAACAGCAGCTGGCCGCCGAACCAGGCGCCCGACCAGGGCGGTGCGGGGTCGGGATGATCGAGCGCCCGCTGCAGGGCCGTAGCCGCATCGTCCAGCCGGCCCTCCTGCAGGTAGGTGCGGGCCAGGTTGAGGGGGCCGTCGGCCCGGCCGAGCTGTTCGACGCGGCGGAACGCCTCCTCGGCCTGGCGCAGCTGGCGTCGCTGCGGCTTGCGCAGCGCCCCGATGCCGTAATCGTTCCAGCGCTCCCATGCCGGCACTGGAGGCGCGGGGGCCTCCGTCCAGCCGCCTTCCCGGGCGACCCGGAAAACCAGGCGGTCACCGGCCAGCGTCGTGATCGGCAGCGCGTTGCCCTGGAACTCCTCGCCCAGCATCAGCTGCATCAGCCGCGTGTCGAACTTGCGGTAATGCAGGTGGGCCCGCACCTCGAGGTCGCCCTCGAGTCCTTCCGGCACGACCAGGCGGTAGTGCAGCAGGTCGGCGCCGCCGGGCGGTACCTGGTGGTCGTAGAGGGGAACGAAGATGTCTTCGGTATTACGCCGATCGATGCGCCCGCCGGTGCGGTCCAGCATGTAGGTATTGGCGAAATGGCTCCAGGGGTCGACGGTGCCGGTCTCCGGATCGATGCCGCCGCTGCGGGCGATCACGCGGCCGCGGTGCAATACCTCGACCTCGACCCAGGTCTGGTTCGAGTCCGAGGTCCCCTGGGTGAAGGCATGCCCGACGCGCAGATTGCGCAAGACGATCTGCAGCAGGTACTCCTTACCGGGCTCCAGGACGGGCACGCGCGGCCGCAGCGGGCCGAGAAGGGGCCCGTCTACGGCCCCGCCCTCGCGCAGAGCCACGATGTCGACGCGCATGGAGTCGACGAGCATCTCGCGGTGTGCGGCGATCACCTCGGGCGGCATCCCGAGGAGCTTGGGCAGGGCGGTGTTCGCCGCCGGGAACAGGTGATCCAGGATGGTCGGCTCCTCGCCGGGCGCGCGGACCCGGCTGGAGAAGTCCTCCGAGGGACGCGGCCGCATGTGGCAGCCGTTGCAGTTCGGCTCGGCCTCGTCCGGGTAATAGAAGCTGGCGACGCCGTGGCCCGAGACGCCACTCAGGAGGAAGGAATCGTAATGATTCTGGCCGCGCAGCCACTGGTAATGGTTCAGCGATTCCGGCAGGTGCACCTTGTGGCAGGCCCCGCAGAACTCCGGGCTGCGGTGCAGCGGCTTCAGGAAAGTGCGGCGATGGAAATCGGGCTTCGCCTTGACCAGCTGGCGATTGACCCAGGCCAGCAGCGCGTTGTCGCTGAAGGCGAAGGGGTAGTGTTGCGGCTTGGTGATGGTCAGGTCGGCGTTGCCGCGAGGGCTGTCGACCGAGGTGACGGCGTGGCAGACCGTGCAGGTGATCCCGGCGCTGGCGGTCGGGTCGTGCACGTCGTTGAAGTCGGGCTCGTCCAGCGCCCCGGAAAGCATGGGCACCACGTCATGACAGCCCGCGCAGAAGCGCACGCCTGTGACGTCCCCGTCGCGAGCGGCGAGCACCTCCCGCGTGTTGCGCACGGCAAAGAGATAGACGGGGTTGTTGAAAGAGGCGAAGCGATGGACGCTCTGACCCCACTGCTCGTGGACGTCGGCATGGCACTCGGCGCAGTAGTCGTCCATCATCAGCACGCGCGCCGGGATCCGTTCACCGGAGGCCGTCTGCATCAGCGACGGGGCGAACTGCGCATCGTCATTGCGGGCGCCGGTATCGCCGCGGAGGCCATGGACCTGGAACGCTACCAGCGCCGCCGCGGCAACCACTCCTGGACCGCCTATCAGCAGCCCGCTGCGCCAGCGGATCCGCGGGCCCGCCAGGCGGTGGAGCACGAACAGCCAGGCACACAGGAAGGGCGCCACCACGTGAATCCAGTAGGCGCTCTCGCGGACCACAGGGTTGCGGACGCTGAAAAAGTCGAAGCGAACCAGGAGGAGCCCGCTTACCAGCAGGGCCACGATGGCCGCGAGCAGCCCGAGACCCGCGCGCACCGCGTTGCGGTTGGGCCGGTGCCAGACCCGGCGCAGGTGCGAGGCGATGAAGACGGCCGCCGGCAGCACGAGGGCCAGGCCCGCCACGAGGTGGAACAGGAACATCAGCTGGTAGAAGTGATCCTGGAGGCCGCGCTGCTGCCACCACTCGAGCAGCGTCACGAGCCCGAGGTACAGGCTGTTGACCGCCAACAGCCCGAACGCCGCCAGCAGCATTGCCAGCAGGGCGCGCAGCCGCGGGCTGACGGCGGGTCGGGCAACGGCGCTACGAGGCATCACTCTCCGCCCTGGTACCGGTTCAGGTACTGCTCATGCAGCGCTTCACGCCGGGCCGGGTCACCAGCGCCCGGCGTGCTGGGCAGCGGTCCCACGGTCTCGCCGTCGCGGGTATACATGTCCATGTCCTTGGCATAGCCGCGCGCCTCGAGGACCAGGACGCGGCGATGGCCACGGACCTCGGGCGGTGCCTCGAACTCGACATGAAGCTCGTCTCCCGGTCCGATCACCGCGAAGGCGTCGTTCTGCTCCCGAACCAGCGGCAGAACCGGCCCGAGCGCCGTGTAGAAACCGGACTGGTAGCGGGTATCCCAGAACGGGCTGCGGTCCGCGTAGTCGTAGTACGGCCTCATCTGCTCGTAGGTGACCCGGCGGGCGAAGCCGGTCTTCGCCACCCGCGCGGCCACCATCGGCGGCGCCTGACGGGTGGTCGCCCCGGGGCGGGGCTCGGCGCCTACGATCCGGATCCGGTCCCAGTAGATTTCCCAGTTGGAACGCAGCCGCAGGCGTTGCGTGCCCGCCGGCAGGCCTTCCAGCGGCAGTGACATTTCCCGCGGCATGCCGGCCGGGTAGCCGAAGGCTTCGTATACCACCACCCACTCGCCCGAGGGGTCCTGGGCCTCCAGGGTCGGCGGTTCATACGCGGCACCCGCCTGCCAGGCGGCAAAAACCGTCTGGGAATAGGGGTACTCGACCCAGCCGTCCGCAACCAGGACGGGCCGGCCGGCCAGGCTGTCGAGGGGCGCGGCGAACTCGATCTCCAGCACATGCTCGCCCGCGAGGCGCGCGAGGAAGCGGGGATCGCGGTGTCCGGGCGGCGCGGCCACGTTGTCGCGCGCCGCCAGCTGGGCCGTCACGTCGCTGCCGCGGTCGTCGCTGGCCTGGGCGGGCTCGAGGACATTGTCTTCGCGGTAGAACACGGGGGCCCCGGTGGGCGCCGGTCCTCCGCCGGTATGCATGCGCTCGTCCAGCGCCAGGTTCCAGCCGGGAGGGAGGTCGTAGACATGGAGCCGCAACGTGTCCAGGTAGGCGATCTCTTCCATCGGCTCGGCGATCTTCAGGCCATAACGGCCGTCGCGGGGCACCAGGGCGCCTTCAGGAAGGCGGAAGAACTCCCAGGGGCGGGGCGTCGAGTAGCTGCCCGGCTCGAGCAGAAAGCCGATGCCGCCCACGCCAAGCACGTCGCTGACGAATTCGAAGCGCTCGCCGTTCCAGGCGAAGAGCACCGGGCAGCTCGCAAGCTGGCGCTGGGTTTCCGCGATCACGTGCCGCTCGCCGGCGGCCAGACCCAGCTCGGTCTGCAGCACGCCGTCGGTCCAGTCGAGGCGCACGAAGTCGGCGCGGCTACGCCCCCCGAGCCCGAGCGCGACAGGCTGCAGGCTCTGGCCCGGGGCAGAGTGGCGATCGTAGGTGTCGGTCAGCGTCCAGCCGTCCAGCGTACGCAGCATCAGCGCGGTCCCGATGCCGGAGGCGTTCGAGCGCATACCCTCGCCGCTATCCGTGCGGCCGGTGGGCTCGAGTGCCAGGAAGGGCTGCCGACCGGTCCCCGGGGGCCACAGCAGAAGTGCGGTGCCCGCCGGCCCGGGCACCGCGCCGGCCAGGGCGTAACCGCGGCCCGGCTCGAGCAAGACCGGGGCCAGCGCGTCGAGCGCGATCTGCTCCTCGTGCAGGACCACGAGCGTCCCCGCGGCATCGAAGCCCAGCACGCTGAAGCCTTGCGCATGGTGCACCAGGATGTCGGCGCGCCCGGAGCCGTCGACATCGAGCAGTGCGAGCTCGGCCGGCGCGCCCGGGGGTACCAGCTCCGGCACCAGCACCGTGGCGGTCCAGTCCCCGCGCTCGTCGGCGCCCCACTCCAGCAGGTTGCCCGCGTTGTCGACCCCGTAGATCTCCAGCTCGCCGTCCGCGTCGAGATCGCCGGGAGCCGCGGCCTTCATGGGCGTGCCCGCCAGGGTCGAGAAGCCCTCGGCTGCCTCGTAGCGCCAGAGCCGGTCGTTGCGCAGCACCTGGTGAGGGCCCGCGCGATTGAGCAGCAGGATGTCGGCATCCCGGTCGAAGTCGAGGTCGAGCGCGAGGCTGCGGTATGCGCGGGTCTCCGCTGCAGCAGGGGGCGGCAGCGTGTCGAGCGGCCGGAAGGTGCCGTCGAGGTTGTTGTTGTAAAGCACGGCGGGGCCGTCGTCCGGGCTGACGAGGAGGTCGAGATCACCGTCGTGATCGGCGTCGAAGGCAGCCACGGCGGTGCAGGCGTCTGCGGTCGCGAGGCCGGCGGTTTCGGCCGTGTTGCGCCACCCCGTGGCGTCTTGCAGGAACAGCTGGCCGGCGCCCGCGCCGCACAGGAACACGTCGACGCGCCCGTCGTTGTCGATATCGCCCCAGGCTGCCGCCATGACGCCTTCATGGCCGCTCAGCGGATGGTCCTCGGCCGGGCTGAAGCGCCCACCCTCTGCCTGGAGGAGAACGGCGCTCGGAGCGT
Organism: Gammaproteobacteria bacterium; assembly: GCA_050125045.1. Classification (GTDB taxonomy): domain Bacteria; phylum Pseudomonadota; class Gammaproteobacteria; order Steroidobacterales; family XN24; genus XN24. The sequence goes on from JASFEC010000021.1 coordinate 9,585, forward strand.
CGGCGCCTCCGGCCAGGAACAGGTCGAGCCGCCCATCGGCATCGATATCCGCAACCGTCAGGTCTGCGTAACCCCCCCGGGGAAGGCCGGTCGCCGCCGTGGTCCGCTCGCCGAACACCGGGCCCGTCGGTTCCTCCGTTGGGTCCGGCCGGGCCAGGTCGATCGCGAGCGCTTCGGCCAGCGGCCCTTTGCGGGTGTATCGGAACTCGGCCAGGTGGGCGCGCGGATTGTTCTCGAAGCGCTGGTAGGCCGCCAGCATCTCGCTGGCTTCCTCGCGGCTGCCCTGGCGGCGCAGTACCAGCGCCGCGCCGTAGTAGCCGCTGCGCAGATACGGGTCGCGGCGCACTGCCGCGCGGTACCAGCGCAGCGCCTCCTCGGGCCGGTCGAGCTGCACCAGCGCCTGGCCGAGGAAATAGGCCGGATAGGCGTCGTTGTCGGCCCGCGTGGCGACCCGCTCCAGCTTCTCCACTGCTGCCGCGCTTTCCCCGAGGTAGAGGTTCAAGAGGCCGGCAATATAAAGGGCACGCAGATGGTCCGGATCTTCCTGCAGCACGGCCCCGACGATCTCCAGCGCCCGCTGCTCGTCGCCTTCGCGCTGCCTGTTCAGGGTTGCAATCGCCAGGTTGACCCGCGCATCCAGCCAGTTCGGCCGCGCCTCGACCAGCTCAGCGAACACCTGCCTGGCATCCTCGTTGCGGTACTGGCCCATGAGGCCCACGCCGAGATTGTTCTGCCGGATCTCCTCGGCCGAATAGGGCTCGGGCGATGGTTTGCAGCCGGCTGTGAGGAGGGCGCCGAGCGCCAAGGTCGCGATCAGCGCGAGAGTGCGCCCGGTTGGCCTCCGTTGACTCGTCGAGGTCCCGCTTCCCCAAGCGCGCTGCCTGGTCTGGGCGCGGGCCATGGGGCAGGGCAAGTCGGTCTGGCAGGCAGCGGTGTGATGCATGGGTCCAACGCGAATTCCGGGTGCCGGCCGCAGGCCGGGCGCAAACATTGAGGATACCCGATTTGGCGGACCTTGCCCCCGCTCGCGCTGGACGAACAAGTGCTGTCCAACTATCTTGCGCGGATGCTCGCGAACCTCGGCCTGCTGTTGTCCCTCGCCCTGCTGATCTGGCTGGTGCTGCGCGGCGTGAATGTCATCCTGGCCTCGCTACTGGCGGCGATCGTCGTCGCGCTGAGTAACGGCCTGCCGCTGACTGAAAGCCTGCTGCAGCACTACGCCACCGGTCGCTCCGGCGCGTTCACTTTCGCCGGGCAGTTCTTCCTGATCTTCATCGCGGGAGCGATTTTCGGCAAGGTCATGGCCGAGGGCCGCGCGACCACGACAATCGCGCTGATGTTCCGTGACCTGCTCGGGCGAGAGCGCGTGCTGTGGATCATCATGCTCGCCTGCGCCCTGCTGACCTACGGCGGGGTCGTGGTCTTCGTCGTGATCTTCGCGGTCTATCCGCTCGCGCTGGAACTGGCGCGGGACGCCAACACGCCCAAGCGCCTGCTAGCCGGCGCGGCGGCGCTGGGCGCCGGCACTTTCACCATGACCGCGATGCCCGGCACGCCATCGATCCACAACGTCATCGCGGCGCGTTCGCTGGGCACCGACCTGTTCGCCGCACCCGTGCTGGGTCTCGTGGCGAGCGCGCTCATGATGGTCCTGGGCATGGCTTATCTGGAGCGGGAGCGCCGCGCGGCCCTGGCGCGCGGCGAGGACTTCGATCCTGCGCCGAGCGAGCATGTCCCGGACGACGAGGAACTCGAAGCCGAGTTGCCCGGGCGCGCCGTGTCGCTGCTGCCCCTGCTCGTGGTGCTGGGCATCATCATCGGCCCGCGGCTGCTGGCGGTGTTCGTGGCCGGGGACGGCGACTCCTCGCTGGCGCGAGTTATCGGGTTCGCGGCAAGTCAGCCGGTGTTCTGGCCCAGCCTCGCTCTCGCCGTGGGGACCGTGCTGGCCCTGGTCCTCCTGCCGCGGCTGCGCGGGCAAGGGCTGGCCAGCCTCGGGCGCGGCACCAACGACGCCATCCTGCCGATCATGAACACGGCCGCCATCATCGGCTTCGGCGGCGTGGTGATCCAGACTTCCGGCTTCGCGGCCTTCTCGAACCTGGTCGTGGACAGCGGCCTGCCGCCCCTGCTGTCGGCCTTCCTTTCCATCAGCACGGTGGCGGCCATTACGGGCTCAGCGTCGGGCGGGCTGCAGATCTTCATGGCGTCGCTGGCGCCGCGCTACCTCGAGATGGGCATTGAGCCCGAGGTGCTGCACCGGATCTCCACCCTCGCGTCCGGGGGCTTCGACTCGCTGCCGCATTGCGGGGCCGTGGTGGTGATGATGACGATCATGGGGCTGTCCTATCGGAAGGCCTACCGGGACATCGCCGTGGTGACCATCGTAGTGCCGGTCGTCACCACGCTAGTGGTGATGGGTCTGGCTGCGCTGACCGCCTAGCCGTCTTGCCTGCCGGGCGTGGCCAGCGTGAGGTTATGGCAGCGCGTCTCTACCAACGTGCGCGAGGCGAGGGCGGCGAGGGCCGCAAAGCCGACCAACAGCCACAGCCCGCGGTCGTAATCGGCCGCGCTGTAGACCGGTACGCCGCCGGCCATCGTACCGTCCCAGCCGAGGTCCATGGCCCAGCCGAACAGTGGCTGGAACAGGGCCGTACCGAGGAACAGCCCCGTATTCACCAGGGCGATCGCCATGCCGGAGAGAGCCGGTGCCGTCACTTCCTTGGCGTGAGCGTAGGCGACCACGAAACTGCCGGCGCTCAGGCCCAACACGCCGAACAGCGCCAGGGCGAAGAGGCTGGGCCGCCATGGCAGCAGTATCAGGGCCAGGCACACCGCGAGATAAACCAGGGCGCCGCCGCGCAGGATGGGGCGTCGCTGGCCCATGCGGTCGGACAGGCTGCCGGCCACCAGGCAGCCGACGGCGAAGGCGGCCGTGGCGAGCGTCGTGTAGACAGAGGCTTCGCCGCGGCTCAGGCCATGGACGTCGCGCAAGAGCGGGACGGCCCACAAGCCAAGCATGGCGAACAGGCTGCCGGTCATGCCGAAGTCGTAGACGAAGCCGGGCCAGAGCCGTCGATTGGCGATCACCGACCGCAGGTCATGGAACCAGTGCCGCTCGCGTGGTGCATGCGCAGTCTCGCCTTCCATTTCTCGCACCGAGGGGAAGCCGAGCTCTTCAGGCCGGTTGCGCACGAATAGCCAGGAGACGACCCCCAGGACGATGGCGAACACGCCAAGGCCCACGAACAGGCTGCGCCAGTCGACCCGGAGGAGGATCAACGCCATTGGCCCCGTTGCCGCGATGGCGCCGAGGTTGCCCAGCAGCAGGGTCAGGCCGCTGATCGTGCCGTAGCGGCGCTCGCTGAACCAGGAGGTGTTGCTCTTCATCAGGCCGACGAAGACCACCGAGACGCCGAGCCCGACCAGGAAACGACCGGTGCTGGCGGCCGTGAAGGTTTCGGCCAGGCCGAAGATGATCGAGCCGGCCCCGGCCACCACGTTGCCGATGGTGACGCTGAAGCGGGCGCCCAGGGTGTCGGCCAGCACGCCCGCCGGGATTTGCATGGCGGTGTAGATGTAGAAGTACATCGCCGCCAGCGAACCGAGCGCCGCGGCGGTGATGCCGAAGGCCTGGGTCAGCTCGGAGGCTACCATCGCCGGGGCGAAGCGATGGAAAAAGGCCAGCATGTAGGCCGCGATCAGAACGCCGTAAATGGTCCAGCGGACCCGTTCGAAGCGCCGCGGATCGTAGGCGTGGCTCATGGCCTGGAGCTCTTCAAGGCCTCGCGGACTGCCAGCTCAAGCGCCTGCAGGAAGCGCGAGCGATCCCGCTGCTCGAAAGGCGGCGGACCCCCGCCCACGCCATAGGCGCGCAGGTCACTCATCAACTCGCGCGTGGCAAGGGCATTGCCAATATTGTCCGCGGTGAAGGGCCGGCCGGCGGGGCCGATGACATGGGCGCCCTTTTTCAGCGCCTTCGACGCCAGCGGAATGTCCGCGGTGATGACGATATCGTGCTGGCGGAGCTGGGCCAGGATCCAGTCGTCGGCGGCATCGAAAGCGCCGGGTACGACTTCGAGCCGGACGCGGGGGCCGCGTGGCAAGGCCATCCCCGAGTTGGCGACAAAGGTCACCGGCAGGCCGTGGCGCACGGCGACGCGCACCGCCTCGGTCTTGACCGGGCATGCGTCAGCATCGACGTAGATATGGGGCGTATCGCTGGCCGGGGACTCAGCCAAAAGATCAGTAACGCCCGCCGGTCTTCATCAGATAGTTGCGCAGCTCCGAGCTCTCAAGGTTCATGCGCATCAGGTTGGCGTGGGTGACGCGGAACAGGGCCCGCATCACCTTGTAGACGACCCAGGGGTGCGTCTCGACGAGGCTTTCGAAATCCTCGGGCTCCAGGGTCAGTACCGTGCTTTCGGTATCTGCGCGCAGTCCCGCCTTGCGGGCCGAGCCATCGAGGAAAGCGCGCGTGCCGGCCACTTCCCCGACGCGGAGCTGGTAGATGGCCTGCTCGCCATCGTCGCCGCGCGTGCAGACGCTCAGCCGGCCGTCGGCCAGCAGGAACAGCGTGCGACGGGCTTCGCCTTCGCGCACCAGGTAATCACCCTTGCGGGTGGTTGCCACGCCCATGGCGCCGGCAAGGGCTGCAAGCTCGGCTGCTTCCAGCTCGGCGCCGAGGATGGATTGCGAGAGCGCGGTGGTCTTGTCGATCGTCGTCATGATGCGATCCCTGGGGCGGAGACGGGGAATCAGACTGCTACAGCAGCGATTCTAACGCGTCCGGGGATTCGCGTGGGAGCAAAAAAAGCCGCCGACAGCGCGCCGGCGGCTCACTGGATCGGGCGGGGCGCCCTGCTCAGTCGTCTATGTCGTCGTCCTCCTGCTCGATCTCATCGGCCAGGATGGCAGCCTCGCTGACCTGAATGCCGTCGACGTCCACCAGTTCGCCGATTGCGATCGTGCCGAAGAACTCAGCCTGCGACGCGTCGTCATCAGCACGTAGCTCGAAGTCGGTGTCCGCCGTCGTCTGCACTGTAACGCCGAGAATCACGAGGTTCGGTAGTGACAGGCTCTCGACGAAGCCCTGCAGGGAGACATCGCCGTCGTCGTCATCGTCCCGCTCGACCTTGGTCGCGACCACGTCCGCGCCAGCACCCTCAGCCGGCACGCCGGTGACGTTGAGGTAGTCGCCAACCCGGATGTCCTCGGCACGGAACGGGGAGGCCTGGGCCACGCTGAAATCCTCGAAGCGGGTCCGGCTCGTGAACTGCACCTCGATGCCCAGCATCGTGATCACCCCGTTGGCGAGGTCAACAGCCTGCACGGGCGCCTCGATCTCGATCGGGCGCTCGTCGTCTTCGAAGTCAATTACCTCCGCCACGACCACACCGTCGGCATCGATGAACCCGTCGACCTCGAGCGGCACGTTCACCGCGATCTCGGCCGCTGTCCCGTCCTCGAAGGACGTGTCGGGATTGATCAGCACCTGGATGCCGTTGAGCCGAAAGCTATTGGCGGAAGTCACTTCCGAGACGTAGCCATCGATCTCGATCTCGCAACTACCATCGTCATCGTCGGCATCGAACCCGTCGCACGCGAAGCGGGGCCGGTTGCCCCAGAACTCGACCTCGCTGGCGAACAGCGTGCCACCGTCGAACACGTTGCCTTCGGCCTCGACCAGGTCGCCCTCGGCGAGGGTGCCGCCCGGGAAGGCATCGTCCACGCTGGAACCGGCGTAATCGACTAACAGTCCGTTGATGGTGAACGTGCGAGCGGCGGTGTCCAGGTCCGTGACGAAGCCCGCGACGTC
>JASFEC010000022.1:0-15370 GCA_050125045.1 Gammaproteobacteria bacterium
CGCCGCGTGCGCGGGCGGTTGTGTTTCCCGCGAGGCCTCGGTAGTTTCCGTGACTTGCTTCACGGTTTGCCGTCGGTCGGGCGGCCCATGCAGCAATCCTGAAGCCTTCAAGAAGCGCCGCCCGTACCCGAAGCGGGCGCACCAGCAACACGCGCGGGGGCCTGTCGTCCCTCGGCGACCAACCGGGGGGAGAATCCGGATGACACGTTCACTATTTGCCGCCACGGCGCTGGGCGCCCTGCTGATGGCCATGACGAGTGCGGCTGACGCTGACCAGAAAGTTCTTATCCAGTGCGCCGGCAGCTGCGACGCCGCTGTCGAAGAGGTTGTCGCCGCCGGCGGTTCCGTCACCTACCGTTACAAGTACGTCGACGCCATCGCAGCGACTATTCCGTCCACATTCAGCGCGGATACCACCAGCATGGCCGGCATCGAGCGCATGGTGAAGGACGTGATGATCGAGGCGCCCCGCGCCGTGGAGTCAATCGTGCTGGCCGACGGCTTCGAGGCCCTCGATGTGGCGCCGGCCGACGTGGTGCCGTTGGACTTCGTCGAATCTGTGGCCCTGACCGGTGTAGGTCCGCTGTTCGGCAGCGGGTTCACCGGCGATGGCGTAAATGTCGTGGTCATCGACACGGGCACGGCGGAGGTGCCCGCTTTCAACCGCACCGAGTGCCCCACCCAGGGTCCGACCGTCATCGGGGGGGAGACCTTTATCGAGCGTGCCGGACCAGGTGAGCCGTCGGCCACCAGCCCTGACAACGGGCCCCACGGCACCTGGGTCGGCACGACCGTGGCCGCCAACAGCATTTTTCTCGTGCCGCCGGCATGGACCGACGCAATCGGCCGTTACTCGCCCGCCAGCGTGGTCGAACTCGAAGGCGGGTTGCTCGGCGTGCCCATGCTCGGGACCGCGCCCTGCGCCCGAATCTATGCGCTGAAAACCTTCCTGTCCGCGGGCGGCGGCGCCCCCCGGTCCGACATCGCGGCTGCCATGGAACGCGCCATCGAGATGCGCGAGAACTTCAACGCTGGCATGCCCTCCGAACCCGTTTCCGGTTCCGGCACGCCTGACGATCCCTTCGTCTACGACTCGCTGAAGGTGGACGTGGTGAACATGAGCCTCGGCGGTCCGACCCTGTTCGCCGGCTCCGAGATCACCGACCGGCTGACCGAGAAGATGCTCGAGGTGGGCATCACCGTGGTCAACTCCGCGGGCAATTCGGGCCATGCGGCGATGACCGGCGGCAGCGCCGGGACCGGCCTCGGCACACTGACCGCCGGTGCGGCGAGCCTGGTGCACAACGAGCGCATCCTGCGTGACCTGCAGTTCGGTCCGGGCATCGGGGCTCTGTATCGACCGTCCGAAAATCACCAGATGGCCCCCTTCAGCTCGCGCGGTCCGTCGCCGGACGGTCGAGCGAACGTTGATGCAGTCGCCAACGGCTTCGCGAACTTCGTGATGGGCCCCACCGGCACGACCATCAACTTGGTGAACGGCACCTCTTTTTCCGCGCCGACGATTGCTGGCGCCGCCGCCACCCTGCGGCAGGCCTTCCCCGGGGCCAGCGCATTGCAGATCCGTAATGCGCTGGTCGAGACGGCCGATCCTTTGTTCCTCGGTGACAACTCCCGGCCGATCGACCAGGGTTACGGCTTCATCGACCTGGTGGCAGCTTTCAATGCGCTCGCAGCGGGCGAAGTCAGCGACGATCTGCCCTCGGGTCCAGGCGGCAATTCCGTGCTCGGCAATATTGCCAGCGTCGGACTGCAGACGATCCAGCTGGGGAACAGCGGCTTCAGTACGAGACTCGACAACCTGGTGCCGGGGGAGGTCGCCCACTTCTTCGTGAATGTCGACGATCGTGTCGATGCCTTGGCCATCGACTTGAGCAACATCACGCCGGAGCTTCCACCCGGGCAGCAGAACGTTTTCTTCGGTGACGACCTTTTCGTAGTCGTGCAGGACAGCATCACCTCGACCGAAGCTCCACTGGCCGGCGGCTTTTTTGCCGACGACACCACGCTGGTGGCGGCGAACCCCGGCACCGGCCTCGTGCGCGTGGCGGTGATGGGCGACTGGACCAACGCCGGCCGCATCTCGGCCGACATGCGTATCCGGGCGGTCAGCAGCAAGCGCCCCAAGATCACCGAGCGCGATCGTGTCGCGGAAGGTGATTTCCTCGACTACTCGGTCACCGTGCCTGAGGGTGTCGAGCAGGCCAATTTCGAGCTGCACTGGCCGCAGGACTGGGGGCGCTTCCCGACCGATGACCTCGATGTGTTCGTGATCACGCCGGACGGAGAAATCATCGTCGACGGCGCGACCTTCGACAGTCCCGAGCGCGTGGTCATCGACGACCCGGTGCCTGGTGAGTACATCCTGTTTGTCAACGGGTTCACGGTCTGGGGCGAGCGCGGCAACCGCTCCCAGTTCGCCCTGTATGCCTTCGACGAGAACGGGGAGGAATTCGAGGACACGCCTGAGGTGGCGCCGGCAGCCGGCGCCGGGCGAAAAAACAGGTAGGCCCACTCGAAAGAACGCAATATTTCGGGGCCGGCTACATGCCGGCCCCGCTCTTTTTGGGGTGCGAGCAGCCCTGCTACCCCGCCGGCCGGGCCGACAGGTACTTCTCGCGGCGGAGCTGCTTGAGGGTGAAGCCCATGGCCTTCAGGATCTCTACCGACTCGTCGATCATGCCCGGATTACCGCACAGGTAGAGGACGTCCTTCTCCGGGTCGAGCCCGAGTTGGCTGAAGCGCGTCTGGACGTAACCGGACTGTTCCCAGTCCTCGGGATGTTCCGGGAACTCTCGGCTGTAGCAGGCCCCGAACTTCACGGCCTCGTGCGCGTCGGCGAAAGCCCGGAAGTCGTCGCCGAAGAGCAGTTCCTGCCGGTTCCAGACGCCCAGCAGGATGTGCACCCTGAAGCCGGCCGCCACCCTCTCCCGAAGCAGCGGCAGCATGGCGCGGTAAGGCGTGATGCCCGTACCCGTGCCCACCAGCACATAGCGACAGGGCGCATCTTCGCGCAGCACGAAGCGGCCGAACGGGCCGCTGGCCTGGACCACGTCACCGGGCGCCAGGGCTGCTAGAGCCTCGCTGGCAAGGCCGCCCGGCACCGGCGACATGGCGATCTCAAGCACACCGTCCTCGCCGGGCGGGTTGGCGATGCTGTAACTGCGATGGGAGCCGCCGGCCTCCGTGTCGAAATGCAGGTTCAGGAACTGCCCGGGCACGAAATCCAGCCGGCTGCCGTCGGCCGGGCGGAACGCGAGGTGCAGCACGTGCGGCGTAGCCTGGCGCTGCCAGGCGAGCTCGACGGGAAAGGTATCGATAGCCATGGGGCGCGAATCTTCCCGATTACACCGGCCGAACACAAGTCTCGGAACCCGTGGCGAACGCGGCGCTTGCTATAGTTCGCCCCTCGAACATCCCGTCATCTTGGAGACTTATTGATGAAAGCAGGCCTCGTCTCGACCCTCTCGACCACGGTTGCTGCACTCGCTGCGGCGCTGGCGGCGACCCCGGTTGCCGCGCACAACCATGACGCCGTCGCCCAGGCCGTAGCCGGCGAGCACCGCACGGCTGCCTACACGGCACGCGACGCGGCGCGCCACCCGGTGGAGACGCTGCAGTTCCTGGGCTTCGACCAGAACCTCGTGATCGTCGAGGTCTCCCCGGGCGGCGGCTGGTACACCGAGATTCTGGCGCCGGCCGTGCGCGACCACGGCAAGCTCATTGCCGCGCACTTCCCCGAGGACGCCACCTCCGGCTACATGCAGCGGGTGCGGGGCGAGTTCCTCGCCAAGCTCGAGGCGGCGCCGGAGATCTACGACCAGGTCGAGGTGATCGGCTACAAGGCGGGCAGCGAGAACGCGCTGGGCGCCCCCGGCACGGCCGACCTGGTGCTGACCTTCCGCAACATCCACGGCATGATCCGCGGTGGCACGCTCGATGCCTTCCTCGGCGACGCCCGGGCGGTGCTGAAGAGCGGCGGACATCTCGGTATCGTCCAGCACCGCGCCGCCGCGGGCGCCGATCCCGACGCGGCCGGGGAAAGCGGGTACGTGCCCCAGGACTGGCTGATCGAGAAGGTCGAGGCGGCCGGCTTCGAGCTCGAGGCGACCTCCGAGGTGAACGCCAATCCGAAGGACACCGCCGATCATCCGGGCGGCGTGTGGGCTCTGCCGCCGAGCCTGCGCCACGGCGACGAGAACAGGGACAAGTACACGGCAATCGGCGAAAGCGACCGCATGACCCTGCGCTTCGTGAAGCCCTGAGGGACGATCCCGAGCCGATTGAAAGAAAGGCCCTGGGCGCGGAGCTGGTATGAAGTTCCGCGCCCAAGGTCTTGATTTTACATAACGAGCTGGTTGGCGCCGCCGCCGGACATTCGGCTAAACTCGAGTGCATGTAAAGCCTTGCGCGGCGCTTCAGGGGTTGGGCGTATGCCCATATTCGTCAACAAGGACGGCGAATTCCATCACGATCACGGTCAGCACTTCGCGCTGACCTGCCCGAGTTGCGGCGTGTTCTCGCACATGAGCGCCATGGCCGTGCCCAACTATGACCAGTTGTCGCGGCACAAGCCGCCGGAGACCGGCCTGGTTTTCCGCTGCGACAACTGCAATGCCTCCGTCTTCCTCCGATTCCCGGTCAAGGCCTACACGGAGGATCACGTCGAGCTCTCGAGCAACTTCGCCGAGGTCGAGCGGCCGCGCGAGCATTTCGACTTCACTTACCTGCCGGAAGAACTCGAGGCCCTCTTCCGGGAGGCGCTGGAGTGCTACAGCATGAACGCGCTCAATGCGTTCGCCTCGATGTGCCGGCGCACGGCCCAGTTCGTGTTCCGCGACCTCGGTGAGACCGGCAAGATCCGCATCTTCGAGCAGTGCAACGAGATCCGCGCGCTGGCGGAGATCGAGGGCGCGACCTTCAACACCATCCGCCGCATCCTGTTCGACACCGACGCGGTCAAGGACAGCATGCCGCTTGTCACGGCCATCGAGGCCGGCGTGCTGCTCGAGTTCATGCGGGACATCCTCTACGAGAGCTACGTCCGGAAGGGCCGCCTGCAGCAGGCGATGATGATGCGCCGCTACGTCGCCGAGCAGGTCGAGGACCCCGGCGAGACGGAGAACCCGGTCAAGCGCAACGGCTCCGACGGGTAGCCGCGCGCGGCGGCCTCAGCGGCTGAGGTTGACCGGACCCTCCGGCCCCATCCAGACGTTGTCCTCGATGCGGGCGCCGCCGTAGGGTCGCAGCAGCTCCACCAGGTCCCAGTCGATGTTCGCGGCCAGCGGGGACTCCCGCAGGTGATCGAGCAGCTGGTCGATGAAGTAGATTCCCGGCTCGATGGTGAACACGTTCCCCTCCTCGATGGGCCGCAAATTGCGCAGGGAGGGCCAGGCTTCCGGCTGGGGGATCGGCGTTCCCGTCGCGTCGGCCAGCTTCCCGCCCGTATCGTGCACCTGCAGCCCGAGGTGGTGCCCCACGCCGTGGGGCAGGAAAACGTTGCTCACGCCGGTGGCCACCATGTCTTCGGGGGCCATCTGGACGATGCCGAAATCCTCGAGAATCACTGCAACCGCCAGCTGGGCGTCCTCGTGCACGTCCACGTAGGACTGCCCGGAGCGGAGGCCGGCGACGAGGGCCTGCTGGGCATGGTCCAGGGCCTCCACCAGGGCGGCGAACTCGCCGCCCGGCTCCGCCGGCCAGGTGCGCGTGATATCCGCTGCATAACCGCGACAGCGCGCGCCGGCATCGATGAGGAAACTGCGGCGGCGCAGCGGCGGCTCGCGGTCCAGGCGGCCGTAGTGCAGGGTGGCGGCGTGCTCGTTGAGCGCCACGATGTTGGCATACGGGAGCTCGGCGTCGGTGTGGCCCGTGGCCCGCAGATAAGCCAGGTGAATGTCGAACTCGCTGGCGCCGCCGAGGAATGCTGCGCGGGCGGCCTCGTGGCCGCGTCGCGCGATGATGTTGGCCGACCGCACGCACTCCACCTCGTAGGGCGTCTTGTAGAGCCGTGCAAACTCGAGCGCCGAGAGCAATTCAGGAGGATTGATCGCGGCCCAGTCCCACGCCGCGACCGTGGCGTCGCTCTCGCCGACCAGCGCACAACTCGACAGGTCGTCCGGCAGTGCCGCACGCAAGCCGGCAGCATCCTCGACGACGACGATCTCGAAAGACGCGGTCCAGGCACCGGTCGGCGACTCGGGCACCGAGTGCCAGTAGTCGCGTGGCATCTGCAGCACCAGGACAGGCTCGCGACCGGGCCGGAACAACAGCATTGCTCCCGCGTGGTCGTCGCACGGCACCCATTGCTGGTAGAAGACTCCGGCGCGGAAGGGCCAGCTCTGGTCGTCGCGGAAACGGTACAACGGGCTGCCGGCATAGACCGCTATCGACTCGTACGGCGCCTCGCCCAGCAGGCGGCCGTAGCGGGCGCGCAGCGCCTCGTGGTGGGCGGGATAGAGCGAGTCCGGCGCACCTGCTGCGCGTCCCTGGGAAGTGGATAGCATGTCGTGGCTCCGTCTTGGCGGTCCGGCGCCGGCGTTTGCGACCGGCGCACTGGAGGACTGCATTATAATGGTCGAATCCGTGCTCCGTGCCGCGGACGAACTCGGCTCGGCCACAAACTTTTACGGATCCCCCTGATGAGCGAAAGCGATAAGTTCACCGCCAACCTGCTGGAAGTCAGCGCCTCGGGCTACGCGGCGCTGGCGACGGAGCGGTTGCTGGCGGCCCACCCGGAGGTGGCCGCGCGCTTCGGTGCCGACGCGGCAGGCTCATGGAAGGCTGCGCTGGCGCAGCGTATCGTGGAACTGGCCACGGCCCTGCGCCTCGGGGAACCACAGCTGTTCGCAGCACGAGTCATGTGGGCGCGGCGGGCCTTCGGGGCCCGTGAAATCCCCGAGCAGGACCTTCGGGCCAGCCTGGAAGCCCTCCAGGCGGTTCTGGACGAGGAACTTCCGGCCGCTGCCGCGTCCGCTCCGGGCGAATTGCTGAGCGGCGCCATCGCGGGCATGAACAGCCCGGCGGCGGTCTCCGAGTCCTTCATCGATCCCGACACCCGGAAAGGCCAGCTGGCGCTGGCTTATCTCGCCGCGGTCCTGGAGGGCGACAGCCGCAAGGGCACCGACCAGGTGTTGGCCGCCGTCGATGAGGGGATGCCGGTGCAGGAGGCCTACCTGGAGGTGCTGGTGCCCGCCCAGCAGGAGATCGGTCGCCTGTGGCATGCGGGCGAACTCGGCATCGTCGAAGAGCACGTGGTGACCTACACCACCGAGCGCCTGATGACCCTGCTCGCGCACCGCGCGGAGCGGGCCGCGCCAAACGGCAAGACGGTGGTCTGCGCGGCCGTCGCGGGTAACGCGCACGATATCGCGGTCCGGGTCCTGGCCGACTTCTTCGACATCGCCGGCTGGCGGGCCGTGCACCTCGGGGCGAGCGTGCCGGCCGCGGAGATGGCGTCCGCGGTGCAGTATTTCGATGCCGACCTGGTGGTGATATCGGCCGCCCTGAGCGTGCAGCTGCCCAAAGTCGCCGACGCCGTTACGGCGCTGCGGCGCATCGAAGGCCGTACCGTCCGCATCATGGTGGGCGGCCTGGCCTTCAGCGACACGCCGGAGATCTGGCGCAAGCTCGGCGCCGACGGCTATGCCCCGGACGCCCCTCAGGCGACCGCGCTCGGCGCTCGCCTCGTCGGCGCTTAGCGGCGGAAGCTCAGTCCGGGCTACCCAGGGTGCCCTGCAGCCAGCCGCGCAGGGGCGTTGGTTCCAGCCCGAAGCGTTCCGCCATGTCCTCCATGGGCACTGCGTTACCGCGCGCATAGGCCAGCATCAGCGCGGCGAGGCTGCGTTCCTGCGGTGACCCGGCGCGTTTTGCCTGCTCCTGCAGGACGCTCTCCGCCACGTGCTCGACCTCGAGCTCCCGTCCTGCCAGCTCGGCACACAGGGCCACCACATCCAGCGGCGCAATTGCCTCCGGGCCGCCGATCTCGAGCGTCGCATTGCGCGCCTCCTCGCTGTCGACCGCGGCCGCAGCGAATCCTGCCACGTCGTCGCGCGCCACCCAGCTGATCGGCGCGCGGCCCTCGCCGAATATCCGCACCCGGCCGCCCGCTACGTCGAAGCCAAGCATCGGCGACAGCCAGGACTCCATGAAGTAGGACGGCCGCAGCACCGTCCAGCCCATGCCGCTGTGTTTCAGCGTCCGCTCCACCGCCCGCTTGGCCAGCGTGAGGGGGTCGTCCTTGCCGATGGCGCCGGAATAGGACACGTAGACGAAGCGCTCCACGCCCTCCGCCGCCGCCGCGGCCACCAGCGCCAGCTGGCCGTCCCGGTCGACGGCGTCGATGCTCTCGGCCGGGCGGCCCATTGCCGTGATGCCGGAGATCACGGCATCGCACCCGCTGCATGCTTCCTGTAGAGAGGCCGGGTCGGCAAGGTCCGCCTGCACCGGGCGAACCCCGATGGACTCCAGCTCGGCAATCGCCTCCGGGGCCGAGCTCGCCCGCACCATGCCGTACACGGTTCCGCCTTGCTGCGTGAGCCGACGACAGATCGCGCGCCCCAGCTCACCCGTCGCGCCCGCGACCAGGATCATGACACTGCTCCTCCCTCTTCAAGGTGCGCCGGCACGCCCCGGCGTCCTGCAGGCCCGAATCTCACGAAACCGGGGGCGCCGCGTCAAGCCCCTCCGCGGGAACGCGGCGGCCGTGGGCAGCTCAACCGACCCAGGCGCGGGCGTTGCGGAAGAGCCGCATCCAGGGGCTGTCCTCGCCCCAGTCGTCCGGACGCCATGAATGCTGCACGGCGCGGTACACGCGCTCGGGATGCGGCATGGCGACGGTGACGCGGCCGTCCGCCGAGATCAGGCCCGCGATGCCGGCCGGCGAGCCGTTGGGATTGGCAGGATAGGCGCTTGCGATGCGGCGGTAATTGTCGACGTACCGCAGCCAGACCAGGCCGGCCTCCTCGCAGGCCTGCTGGTGCTGCTCGTCCCGGAACTCCGCGCGACCCTCGCCGTGCGAGACGACGATCGGCGCGACACTGCCGGCCATGCCGGTCGCCAGCACGGAATCGCCGGCCTCGATCCGCACCAGGCCGAAGCGGGCCTCGAACTGCTCGGAGCGGTTGCGCACGAAGCGCGGCCAAAGGGCGGCGCCCGGGATGATCTCCTTCAGTGCCGCCATCATCTGGCAGCCGTTGCAGATACCCAGCGAAAACGTGTCGGCGCGGGCGAAGAACGCCTCGAACTGCTCACGGGCGCGCGGGTTGAAGAGGATGCTCTTGGCCCAGCCCTCGCCGGCTCCCAGCACGTCGCCGTAGGAGAAGCCGCCGCAGGCCACCAGGCCGCGAAACGCCTCCAGGCCGCGCCGTCCCGCGATCAGGTCGCTCATGTGCACGTCGACCGCCTCGAATCCGGCGCGGTGGAAGGCCGCCGCCATCTCCACCTGGCTGTTCACGCCCTGCTCGCGCAGGATCGCCACCCGTGGCCGGGCGCCGGCGGCAATGAAAGGTGCCGCGATGTCCTCTGCGGGGTCATAGGTGAGCGCCGAGCCGAGGCCGGGGTCCGCGTCGTCCAGCCGGGCCAGGTGCTCCTCGCGCGCGCACTCGGGATGATCGCGCAGCGCCTGCATCCGGTAGGTGGTCTGGGACCATGCGTCGCGCAGCTCGCGGCGCGGGATGTCCAGCAGCAACTGCTCGCCCCGGTGGATACGCACCGACGGCTCCGCCACGGGCCGGCCGATGAGATGAACGCAGTCCGCCAGGCCGGCAGTGGCGAAAGCCTCCTGGACGTGCTCGAGGGCGCCGCTGCGCACCTGCACCACGGCTCCCAGCTCCTCGGCGAACAGCAGCCCCAGCGACTCGCCGGCAAGGCAGGCAATGTCGATCTCGAGGCCGCAGCGGCCGGCGAACGCCATCTCCGCCAGCGTGGCGAACAGGCCGCCGTCCGAGCGGTCGTGGTAAGCGAGCAGCTCGCCGCGCGCGTTCAGGTCCTGGATCACCGTGAAGAACGCCGCCAGGCGCGCCGGGTCATCGAGGTCGGGCGGCTCCTGGCCGAGGGCGCCGAACACCTGGGCCAGGGCCGAGCCGCCGAGCCGGGCCCGGCCCGCGCCGAGATCGACCAGGAGCAGTTCCGTCTCCCCGTGATCGAGGCGCAGCTGCGGCGTCAGGGTGCGCCGCACGTTCCCGACCGGCGCGAAGGCGGAGACGATCAGCGACAGCGGCGCCACCACGGCCCGCTCGCCCTCCGGCGTCTCCCAGCGGGTGCGCATTGACAGCGAGTCCTTGCCGACCGGGATGGCGATGCCCAGGGCGGGACACAGCTCTTCTCCCACGGCCCGCACCGTGTCGAACAGCGCGGCATCCTCGCCGGGCTCGCCGCAGGCGGCCATCCAGTTCGCGGACAGGCGCACATGGCTCAGCGAAGGCACCGCTGCGGCAGCGATGTTGGTGATTGCCTCGCCCACGGCCATGCGGCCCGAGGCGGGGCCGTCCAGCAACGCCAGCGGCGTCCGCTCGCCCATGGCCATGGCCTCGCCGGTGTCGCCCCGGTACCCGGTGCTGGTCACCGCCACGTCGGCCACCGGCACCTGCCAGGGACCGACCATCTGGTCGCGCGCGGTCAGCCCGCCCACGCTGCGGTCGCCGATGGTGACCAGGAAAGTCTTGTCGGCCACGGCCGGGAACTGAAGGACCCGCAGGGCGGCTTCGCGCAGGTCGACGCCGTCCGGCAGCTCGTCGCCCGGCCGGCGGACCCGCACGGCCTCGCGCGACATCCGCGGCGGCTTGCCCAGCAACACCTCGACGGGCATGTCCACGGGCGCATTGTCGAACAGCCGGTCGCCCACCAGCAGCCGCCGTTCGGCCGTGGTCTCGCCCACGTCCGCCCAGGGGCAGCGCTCGCGCGCGCAAATCTCGGCGAAGACCGGCAGCCGCTCCGGTGCCACGGCGAGGACGTAGCGTTCCTGGGCCTCGTTGCACCAGATCGCCATCGGCGACATGCCCGGCTCGTCGTTGGGCACCTCGCGCAGCTCGATGCGGCCGCCGAGCTGGCTGTGGTCGATGACCTCCGGCATGGCGTTCGACAGCCCGCCAGCGCCCACGTCGTGGATAAGCATGATGGGGTTATCGTCGCCCAGCGCCCAGCAGCGGTCGATCACCTCCTGGGCCCGGCGCTGGATCTCGGGATTGCCCCGCTGCACCGAGGCGAAATCGAGGTCTTCGCTGCTCTCGCCGCTGGACATCGACGAGGCCGCGCCGCCACCCAGGCCGATGAGCATGGCCGGGCCGCCGAGCACGATCAGCCGGGCCCCGGGGATCACCTCGCCCTTCTCCACGTGCCCGGCGCGGATGTTGCCCAGTCCGCCGGCGATCATGATGGGCTTGTGATAACCGCGCACGATGCCGTCGACAGCGAGCTCGCAGGTGCGGAAATAGCCGGCCAGGTTGGGCCGCCCGAACTCATTGTTGAAGGCCGCGGCGCCGAGCGGGCCGTCGCGCATGATCTCCAGCGGTGTCGCGATGCGGCCCGGGAAGCCGGGACCGTCCTGCTCCCAGGGATGCGCATAGCCCGGGATGCGCAGGTGGGAGACCGAGAACCCCGCGAGGCCGGCCTTCGGCTTGGCGCCGAGGCCCGTCGCCCCCTCGTCCCTGATCTCGCCGCCTGAGCCCGTGGCTGCGCCGGGGAAGGGCGAAATGGCGGTGGGGTGGTTGTGGGTCTCCACCTTCATCAGGATATGGACCGGCTCGGCCACGAAGTGGTAGCGGCCGTCGGCGGGCGACGGGAAAAAGCGTTCCGCCGGCCAGCCTTCCATCACGGCCGCGTTGTCGCGGTAGGCGGAAAGCACGCCGCCCGGCGAGTGCTCGTAGGTGTTGCGGATCATCCCGAACAGCGACTTGGGCTGTGCCTCGCCGTCGACCGTCCAATCCGCGTTGAAGATCTTGTGCCGGCAGTGCTCGCTGTTCGCCTGGGCAAACATCATCAACTCGGCGTCGGTGGGGTTGCGTCCCGTCGACTGGTAGTGGTCCGCGAGGTAATCGATCTCGTCTGCGGACAGCGCCAGGCCGAGCTCGCCATTGGCCCGCGCGAGCGCCTCGCGGCCGCCGCGGAGCAGGTCGATGGTGCCCAGCGGCTCGGGCTCGTGGCGCTCGAACAAGCGCTCCGCATCGTCCATGCGCCGGACTACGGACTCGGTCATCCGGTCGTGCAGCACGGCCGCGACGGCCTCGAACTCGCCAGCCTCGAGTTCGCGCCGCGTCGCCACGTGCCAGGCGATGCCGCGTTCCAGCCGCCGCACCATCTCGAGGCCGCAGTTGTGAGCAATGTCGGTCGCCTTGCTCGACCACGGCGAGATGGTGCCGAAGCGCGGCAGCACCAGCAGGAATTCGCCCTCCGGCAGGGCCACGGCCCGGCTCGGCCCGTAGGTCAGCAGGCGCTTCAGCAAGCGCAGTTCATCGGGACCCGGGTCGCGGTCGACGTCCACGAAATGGACGTGCCTGGCTGCCGCCTCGGTGACCGCGGGGCAGGCCGCCTGGAGGTCCTCCAGGAACTTGTCGAGCCGAAACTGGGAGAAGGCCGGGGCACCGGGCAGAGTCAGCATGGTTTCCTGGACCGGTGGGCTAGGGAGCGTTCCAAATTCTACTGCAGACGCCCGCGCCTGCCCAGCCGACTCCGGGCCGGGGCCGTCTCACAGGGCGCGCCAGTCCAGTCCCTCGCGCTGTTGCGCCACTGCCACGTCCCCCGGCGCGCAGCCCGCCGCGGCCGCAAGCGCCTCCTGCGCCAGCCGCGGGACATTGTTGTGGTCCGACAGGTGGAGCGCCACCACGTGCCGCAGCCGGGCGACGTCGAGGCGGGCCAGCAGTTCCGCCGCCTGGGCGTTCGAGAGGTGTCCGAGGTGTCCGCCCACCCGCCGCTTCAGCGGCTCCGCGTAAGGCCCGCGCGCCAGCATCTCCTCGTCGTGGTTGCATTCCAGCGCCAGGGCGTCGCAATCCTGCAGGCTGGCCACGACATGGGGGGTGATACGCCCCAGGTCAGTGATGATCCCGAGCTTCACGTCCCCGTCGCCGAACAGGAACTGACAGGGCTCGCGCGCGTCGTGCGGCACCGGTACCGGGGTAATCTCGAAGGGGCCCAGCGCGAAGGACTCGTGGGCGCTGATCCGCTCGAGCCGCGGCGGTCGCGCCGCGCGGAAGCCCCTGGCCGTGCCGGCCGTCGCCAGCACCCGGATGTCATGGCGAGCCGCGAAGCGGGCCACGCCGCCGATATGGTCCGCATGCTCGTGGGTGACCAGGATCGCCTCGATGTCATCGGGCGTGCGTCCGAGCTGCTCGAGGCGCGCCTGCGCGGCCTTCAGCCCCAGGCCGCAGTCGAGCATCACGCAGCGACCGTCGACCTCCACCAGCGCGGCATTGCCGCGGCTGCCGCTGGCCAGCCAGGCGAAACGCACCGCGGCCGCCTACTCGCCCGCGGACGAGTCGCCGCCGGGGGTGTAGACGGGCAGCGGGAACTGGGCCACGTTGCCTCCCTCGATCGCGCTGATCTTGCTGACCCCCTGTTTCTCCACCTCGTCGACCCGGAGCACAGCGTGAAGCGGAATGTAGCTGCGCGTGACCCCGGCAAACTCGGAGCGGATCCGCTCCTCGGCAGGATCGACCACCACCGTGCTCCGCTCCCCGAACACCAGCTCCTCGACGGCAAGAAAGCCGAACAGCTCGCCCTGGGAGACCGAGCGGGCATAGATCTCGTAGACCTTGCCCTGGTTGAGAAAAAGCACCTTGTAGATATGCCGGCTGGTCATCGCGCTCACTGTCAGCGGAGGGGATTTGGGGGGCACGCTGGGTAAAGCGTGACACAGTTCACTTAATGCAGCGTTGTGGCTTGGCCGCAGTTCATCTATTTTTGCCTCATGGGGGAGCAAGTCAACGTCTTGCGGAGTGGAACATGCCGCTCACGCTGAAGATCATCAGCAAGCAGAAGCACATTCTGGGTGCGGACAGCGTGCGGGTGTTCACCGTGCACGGGGGTTCCATCGGCCGGGCGCCCGACAACGACTGGGTGTTGCCGGACCCTGATCGCTTCATCTCGGGCCACCACGCCAGCATCGATTACCGCGATGGCGGCTACTTCCTGCGCGACACCAGCACCAACGGGGTGTTCGTCAACCGCTCCGAACAGCCCGTCGGTCGGGGCACTCCCATCCGCTTGTACGATGGCGACGAGCTGCGCATGGGGGACTACATGTTCCGCGCGAGCATTATCGAGGTAAGCCAGGATGACGAGCCGCGCGGCCCGCGCCTGCGCCGCAAGGAAGAGGATCCCGCCAACCTTGCCCTCAAGCTCCTCAGCGAGCACGCCGAAGAGAGCGAGGATCCGGCTGAGAAGCTCGAACGAGAGTTGTCCGGCCAGAGCTCCGGCGGCGACGACATGCTCTCGACCGTGCGCGTCACGGATGCCGAGATCGAGTCGCAGGCCGAGATCGACCGGCGCAAGATCGCCGAGATCAAACAGACGGAGTCGGCCCGACTGACCGTCGAGGACGCGCTGCGCCTCGATTCCGCACCGGGCGGCGAGCCGGCGCGGCCCGCACCCTCGGGCGCGAGCCAGCGCAACTTCACCGAGGCGGTCCGGCTGCTGCTGGAGCACGCGGGGCTGGACGCCGCCAACGTGCCGCGCGAAGACGAGGAAGAAATTGTCGCCACTGCCGGCCGCATGCTGCGCGCGGCGGCTGACGGCCTGCGCATGCTGTTGCAGCAGCGCGCCCGGACGAAGAGCCAGTACCGGATCAGCCTGACAGGCTTCGAGGAGACGGCCAACAACCCACTGAAGCTGGCGCCGACCACCCAGGAGGCGCTGGAACAGATGTTCTATCGGCGCGAGGACGTCGATGCGGAGGCCTACCTCGGCCCGCTGGAGGCCGTGGACAACGCGGTGCGCGACCTGAACATCCACCAGGCGGCCACGATGAAGGCGGTGCAGGTGGCCGTCCGCGACCTGCTCGACCGTCTCGATCCGGAGGGGCTCGAGGAAAGGTTCAAGCAGGGTGCCAAGCCCGGCGGGCTGCTGGGCAGCTCCCCGAAGAGCCGCTACTGGGATCTCTACCGGGACGCTTACCGCTCGATCGCGGGTTTCTCTGACGAGAGCTTTGCAGCCGTGATCGGCGCGCGCTTCGCCGATGCCTATGACCGCGAGATCCAGGCCGCCGCGTCGCGCGAGGAGCGCGACCGGAAGAAACACCGCAGCTAGCTGTCCTCGACCAGCAGGCCCGGCGGGTTCCCGTTGTTCTCGGCGCGCCGCGCGATCGCCTCGGTCATGCGGCTGAAGATCAGGCCGTGGAACGGCTCCAGGGGATACCAGTACA